>CAZZAH010000017.1:0-20778 GCA_964652115.1 uncultured bacterium
CGGACGCCGCCTGCGTGCCGGCTCCGGCCTGCCAGACGTAGTTGCCCGCCTCCGTCCGGGAGAGCGAGCTGCCGATGCTGTAGGCCAGCCCCTCCTTCTCGCGGAGTTGGAACGCGATCCGCTCCGACAGAATGGCGTTGGCCACTACCGCCGCGGCCCGGTCTTCGGGCTTGATCGGTCCGACCCATTGGATCAGCTGGATCGCTGCCTGCGCGGCGCCGATCGAGTCGACGACCACCGACAACTCGGGAAGGCGCGCTCCGGCTCGGATCCCCTCGGCGAAGGAGCCGGTCGATCGAGGCGTGGAAGCGATGCGTCGCTGAAACGACTCCGCTTCGACCGCCGGGTCGAGCAGCGCCGCGGTGTAAGCCTCTTGGGGAGCGGGGAGCGTTCCCAGCGAACGGTCCACCATCGGACGAAGGGTGGAAGGGGAGAGGCTGGTCGCGATGACGAAGAGCATCGCGTGCGGATCAAGGTAGCTTGGGACCCACGAGCGGAGCTGGTCCGGAGTCACTCCTCCAATCGATTCGGTGGTGCCGAACAGGCCGGCCGATCTACCCCAGAAGCTCTCCTCGACCCGACGCCGAGCCGCCTCGCGGCCGGACTTTCGCGCCTTCTCCGCACGATCGAGCAGGCTTTGCCGTGCCCGCTGGAACTCTGCTTCGGTCATGCGTGGAGCGCGAAGCGTTCGCGCCACGAGCGCGAGTCCGTCCTCGGCGCTCCGATCGAGCGTCTGGAAGCGAAGGAAGCTCCACTCAGGGACGCTATAGAAGTCGTCGTACGGGATGCGTGGGTCGTCGGCCGTCTTCCACTCGGCCCCGATCCGATCGAGCTGGTGACCGAACTCCTCCTCGGAAAGATCCGACGGACCGGTCGCGAGCAAGAGGTGGAGCAGCTCCGCCGCGCCGGGCCGAAGCTCGCGCCGCACTCGGTCGCGGACGAAGCCGTGAAGCGCAAACACACCGCTCTCGGGGCTGCTCAAAACCACGACCTTCGCGCCGTTCGACAGGGTCCACGACTCGGTCATTCTTGGTGCGGCCGGCGTCGCTTCGGGGGTCTCCTCCGGCGTCGGTCGGATGATCGAAATGCGATCGGGCGCCCGCAGGAGAGGATTCTCGGCCGCGCGGACCTCCACGAGATCGACGCCCGCGACCTCGTCCAGAGCGGCCGCCATCGAGGGCAGACCGCGGGCGGCCATCGCTTCACCCCGCAGGATTCCGTAGTAGTGGGGCTTCTCTCGCAGGTACTCCTCGTCCGCCTCCTGTCGCGTCCGCCAGGTGGTCACATCCAGCTCCGCCGCCGCCGGGAGAGGAGAGCCACCGGGGATAGACCGGATCAGCCCGAGCGCGCTGTCGGGGCTGGATCCCGAGGCGAGCTCGAGACGAACGCGGAGGATGCTCAGGCCGGGATACTCCGCGAGCTCGAATCCGTAATCGGTGAGCCGCGTCCCGAGGGCCGCTCGAACACGCGAGCCGAAAGGGGAGGACTCCCCCCCTATCCCGATCTCCGCCGCAGCCCGGAAGGCCGGGAACCCGACAGCGTCCGGACTCGGCCCGATCCACGCCAGCTGGATCACGGGCGACTCCGCCGGCACGTCGTGCGCGCGAAGCATCGGCGCGGTCAAGTCAAAGACAGGATGTAGATTGGCCGGATAAGCTCGCGCGATTTCTCGGCCGACGGTGGCTCCGAGGCTGTCGACGGCGGCGTCCGGATCGACGTCCCCGATGAGGATCCAGGTGACGTTACCGGGAGCGTAGTAACTCGCGTAGAACTCCTGGATCTCCGATCGGCTCAAGTTCCGGATCGACTGCGTCGTCCCGAGGGTCGCCAAACCATACCCATTGGGGCCGAATTGGTCGGTCAGGAGGATCTGCTCCAGATCGTAGGAGCCCGCGTCTCGATCCTTCGCCAGCTCCTCCAGGATGATGCCGCGCTCCTTCTCGATCTTCTCCGCCGACAAGGCCGAATGAAAGACCATCGACTGCTGCAGCCGGAGCGCGGACCAGAAGGACTCCGTCGGGCTCAGGACGAAGTGCGCCATGTGGGTCGGTCGCGTGGTCGCGTTGTGGTAGACGCCCATGCGGTCGAAGGCGGCGTAGAGCTCCTCTTGGGTCATCGACTCGGTGCCGTTGAAGAGCAGGTGCTCGAGGAAGTGACTGGCGCCCTGGGTCCGTGGCGTCTCGACCCCGGAGCCCGCGTGGACGATGGCGGTCGAACCGACGAGCGGAGCAGCATGGTTCGCGATCACGAGATAACCGAGGCCGTTCGGTAGGTAGCCCCAGCGCACGGCGGAGGCCGGTGGGGTATTGCCGGCAGCTGGGGAGATCGCGAGTGCCGCGGTTAGGGCCAAGGCCAGGAGCCAGGCCATCGGCATATTCAATGTCGCATAATGAACATTATGTAAACTAGCGTGGGTCGTGCCTCGCGTTTCGCATCGTCGTCCCCGCAAACATCTTGCGCCCTGCATCCTCCCTGCCTCCCTTCAGGCGACCCGCACGAGCCGCCACCCTGCCTCTTTCACTTTGTCCGCTCTCGGTTTTCCGGGGATCGATCGACGGAAGTCGCCATTTGCCTTTCGATTCGCTTCGCGGTCGACGACCTGCGCTCCGTCACTCGGCCGAAGCTCAGGGCCACGCAGCCTGGTCTGGCACACGCCTTTCGACTCTCTAAATCGAAGGCAGCTGGACCTCCCGCAACTGGGTTTCGACAGCTTGGCTGCCTTCGCTTCGGGGGTGATCCTGGGGCGCTGGTGAGCAGTCTTAGGGTTCACGGGCACACGGTTGAGGGGTTCCGTTTTGACACCTTAAGCACGGCGTCTCGGGTGATCTCCCTACTTCCAACATGCCGGCTCGTCCGGCAGACCAGGCCCCCGGCTACGGCCCTTGGGGCCTGGTTCAGTTTTTGGCTGAACGGCCCTGGCGCGCCCCAGCTAGCCCTTGGATTGCGCCAGGCGCTCCTTCGACTCGGCCGCGAACCAGGAGCCAGGCCTGACCTTCATCACGCGCTCGTAGAGCTTCTTCGCCTGCTTCTTCCGTCCCTGGGATTCCTCGATCCGAGCGAGGAAGAACTCCGCTTCCACGCGGCGCGGAGAGGATTCGACCTGGTCGAGCCAGGTCTCGAGCCCGTCGCGGGCGATGTCGCTTTGGCCCGCGCGTAGGAGCTCGAGCGAACGGTCGAGCGCGTAGCCCGCCTTGGCCTCCGCGGCGACATCGGTCAGCAGCAGCAAGGTGTCGAGCTGGGCCGCGGCCGCGGCATGCTCACCGGACATCGACAGGAGCGACGCCAACGCGGCCCGGGAGACCTCGTCCTGAGGTTGCTTCCAGACCCGCCGCGCGTAGTCGCTGATCTCGTCGTCCGCGCTCATCACCTCGCGCATGACCTGCGCGAAGCGATCGGGTGGTAGAAAGCCCTTCACCTCTCGGCGAAGCGAGCCGTCGGGATTGAGGAAGGAGATGGTCGGGTAGGCGGTGACGCCGTAACGCTCCGCGACCCCGACCTCCGACTCCGCGTTCACCTTCACGCTCACGATCCGAGAGGCGAGCTCGCACACCTTGGGATCGATGTAAGTCTGTCGATCGAGCACCTTGCACCAGTGGCACCAGTGCGTGAAGAAGTCGACCATCACGACCTTGTTTTCCGCCTTGGCCTCCTCGAGCGCCCAGGCGAAGTGAGGGGACCAAGCGATGCCGGGCGCCGTGGCCGTGCCGTCCTTGGCGGGAGACTCGGATGCTCGGGAGGCGACCGGAATGACGAAGTCGGCCGCGCCGAGAGTCAAGCCCAAGAGCATCGGTCCGAGGCAAGCCGCTAGCCTCACGCCTTCACTCCGAGCACCGACTCGATCTGATGAAGGATGTCGTTCTTCGGACGCAGGCCGACGATCTGCCCGCGGGCCTGACCGCCGGCGAAGAGCATGAGGGTCGGAATGCTCTGGATGCCGTAACGCGTCGTCACTGCCGGGTTCTCGTCGACGTTGAGCTTGTAGACCCGGAGCTTGCCGTCGAGCTCGGCGCCGATCTGGTCGATCACCGGTCCGATCTGACGGCACGGGCCACACCACTCGGCCCAGAAGTCGACCAGGACGGGAACCTCGCTCGAAAGGACATCGGTCTGGAAGGTGGCGTCTTTGGTGGCCGCGGAGCTCGACATGCTTGGGATCCTCCTCGTTAGTTTGTCTGCGTTCCGGCCTGTGATGACAGGTCCGAACAAAGATTTCTTGCCGCGCGCTCAGCGCTTGGTCGCGCCGCGCTGGAGGTCCGCGGCCAGCAAGGCGACCTCGAGGGCGAGCTCGTCCTGGCCGGATGGGATGCGCCCGGTCTTGATCGCCTTCTCCAGCTCATAGGCCCTAAGCGTCAGTGCGGAGCGTTGTCCCTCGCGCGCCTTCTGCTGGAGAAGCCATTGCACGCGAAGCACGGCCTCCGACTCGCGGAGCGAATCCCAGATGCGAAGTCCGGCGCTCGGTCGACCCGCGATCCAGGCATCGCAGAGCTCCCAGACGGTGCTGCTCCTCCCCTTCCGGATCATGGAGAGAAGCTCGTCCGCCTCGATCATCGTGCCGGGCGCGACCGACAACTCGAGCTTCTCGAGCTCGCGCGAGAGCTCTTGCAGGTCGACACCGACCGCGGAGAGGAGCGCCTCCCCCGCTGACGGCGAAAGCTTCACCTTCCGGCGCCTGCACTCCTCCAAGAGCCACCGCATCGCTTCGTCGGCACGGGGATGCCAGAGCTCGACCACCGTGCATTGCTCCGCGAGCCGGTTCGCCCACTCCGTCTTTCGCGTCAGCTCGCGCAGCGTGAGGTCGCTCGTGGCGATGAAGGTCGCGCCGGGATGTCCATCGGCGAGACGCCGGCGTAGAGCTTCCTTCTCCGCCGCCGGCGCGCGGCCGGCGCGATCGATCTCGCCCAAGGTGACGATCTTGCTCGACGCGAAGAGGCCGACCGAGCCGAGTGCCGCCGCCACCTCGCCGAGCGACGTTTCGCTGGCCCAGTAGCGTTCCACTTCGACGCCCGCACCGGCGCGTTCCTTGACGAGTGCGATCGCTTGATCGCGGAGCAGCGTTTCCGGGCCGGCGAACAGCAGCGCGGCGGTCGACTCGCCGCGGTCCAGCTTCTTCAGCCAATCGGAATAGCGGAGGGGAGCGCTTCGAGTCACCACGACTCCAGAGTTCGGTTCACGATGTCGCGCGCCAGATTCGCGATCGCTTCCCTGCGGGCGTCCGGCTCGTTCGACAATGTAGCCGAGCCTCCGTTCGGCGAGTAGATCGAAGTCCCCTTCATCGCCTCGTCCTTCCACAGCTCGCGGTTCTTCACCATGTCGCGCAACGTGATCGAGAGCGTGATGACGACGATGTAGTCCTTCGGCGTCTGATCGGCGGTGTAGTTGTAGACCTTGTTCTCGTAGCCGCTGACCTGCGCCTCGAAGCGCGCCTGCGCTTGCGACTCGGCCGCGAGCTTGATGCGGCCGTCCTTGACCAGCCGGTCGGTGAGCGCGCTGGTGACCTGTTGGGGCAGCTCCGCCTCGACCGTCTGATTTTCAAAGGTGGGGACGGCGACCGACTTGACGTGCGCGGGGAGCGCGGAGCCGGTGAAGGAATACCCGCAGCCCGACGCGAGCAGCAGCCCGAAGCAGAATGAAGCGAGGGTCAAGCGCGAATGAACCGCTAACGATCGAAGCGTGCGAGAGCGAAGGGCGAACGAGCGAACGGCGCGCGCGAGGAGACTGCTTGCGCCGTTCGCTCGTCTGCATTGCTTCATCCGCCTGCCGCCCTCCGCTTCTCGCCGTCTCCTTCGGCAGTATAGGAGGCCGGGTCGGACGCGACAAGGCGCGGACCGGAGCTCGCCGGTTCGTCCTCCGAGATGTTGTGGAGCTTCATCCGATACCGGAGCTTGTCACGCTTGACGTGCAGCACCTCGGCCGTGCGGCTCTGATTCCAACGGGTCGATTCGGCCGCGCGGACGATCATTCCGCACTCGATCTCGTTCAGGATCTCTTCGAAGGGAATTCCCTCCGAGCCGACCTGCCCTTCGACCAGGATCCGGTGCAGCTTCTCGAGCACGTTTCCGCCTTGCTGCACGCGCGGAACCGCGGTCAATCGAAGGTGCGTCGCCTCGACCGTCTCCGCGTCTTCCAGCAGCACCGTGCGCTCGCAGAGGTTCCTAAGCTCGCGGATGTTGCCCGGCCAGGGGTACTCGGCCAGCTTGCGCTCGGCTTCCTTCGAGATGTTCCGGAAGCGCTTGTGGAACGCTTGCGCGAAGTGCGCGATGAAGTGACGCGCGAGGAGCGGGATGTCCTCGCGGCGATCACGAAGCGAAGGCATGGCGATCGGCACCACCATCAAGCGGTAGTAGAGGTCTTCGCGGAAGCCCCCTTCTCGCACCAGCTTCTCCAGATCCTGGTTCGTCGCGCTGACGATGCGCACCGAGACCTTGAGGTCGCGCGTGCCGCCGACGCGCCGGAAGGTCATGCTCTCGAGCACCTTCAGCAGCTTCACCTGCAGCCCGATCGGCATCTCCCCCACCTCGTCGAGGAAGAGCGTGCCGTTGTTCGCGAGCTCGAGCAGGCCTTGCTTCTGGGTTCGCGCGTCGGTGAAGGCTCCGCGCTCGTGACCGAAGAGCTCGCTCTCCAAGAGCTCGCCCGGAATCGCCGCGCAGTTGATCTCGAGGAAAGGCTGGTCCGAACGCGGGCTCGCGGAGTGGATGAGGTTCGCGATGATCTGCTTCCCGGTGCCGCTCTCGCCCGTGATGAGCACGCTGGTGGAATCGGAGAGCGCCACCTTGTCGACCAGGTCGTACACCTTCCGGATCGACGGCGACACTCCGCGCACGAATTCGCGCGAGAACTTCGCGCGCTCGGTGCGGCGATGATGCTCGAGCTCGCGCCACATCCGCACCGACTCGAGCGCCTTCGCCACGATCACCGTCACCTGCTCGAGATTGACCGGCTTGATCAGGTAGTCGTAGGCGCCGCGCTTCATCGCCTGGACCGCCGTCTCCACCTCGGCGAACGCGGTCATCAGGATGACCGGCAGCTCCGGCACTCGGTCCTTGAAGTAGGTCAGGAGGTCAAGCCCGCTCCGATCCGGCAGCCGCAGGTCGAGCAGGATGAGGTCGGGCGTCTGCTCGTCGAAGCGGACGATTCCCTCGCCGCCGGTGGCGGCAGCGCGAACCTCGTACCCATCGTCCACGAGAGCCTTCTCCAGGAAGTGACGCAGGGAGTCTTGGTCATCAACGATCAGAATGGACGACGGCATTCTGCTCCACCCTTTCCGCTCCCCCCGAGGGGAGCTCCAAGCGCGCCGCCGTGCCGCCGCCCGATCGAGGGCCGAGGCTCAAGCGTCCGCCGTGTTGTTGCACGATCGCGTGTGACAGATAGAGACCGAGGCCGGTGCCGTTGCCCTTGGTGGTGAAGAAGGGCTCGAAGGCGCGCGCCCTCTCCTCCTCGCTCATTCCGGGACCTCGATCCAGCACCGAGAAGCAGATGCCTCCGTCCGGCCGCTGCTCCCAACGAAGGAGGACGGAGCTACCGGGCGGCGATGCTTCGATGGCGTTCTTGACCAGATTGAGCATGACCTGCTCGAGGCGCTCGGGATCGGCCCAGAGCCGAGCCTGCGGTGAGCCTTCGACCGAGAGGTCGACCTGACGCGTGCGCGACTGCGGCTCGAGGCTGTGACAAACGCGTTGCGCGAGCTTCGCCGCGTCGAGCGCGGTCGGGTCGAGCGGCCTCGGTCGCGTGTAATCGAGCAAGTCCGACACGATGCGATTGAGCCGGCGAACCTCGCTCGTGACGAAGCGAATGTCGTCCTGCTCCGGCGCGTCGATGGAGAAGCGCCGAGCGATGTACTGCACCCCCGCCTCGATCCCCGCGAGCGGGTTTCGGATCTCGTGCGCGATGCCGGCGGCAAAGCGCCCGAGCGCCGCGAGGTGGTCCAGGCGGCGGATCTCTTCTTCCATCGCCTTCACCGCGGTGAGGTCGGTCAGGTTGGCGACCAGCCCGCGAAAGTGGCCGTTGTCGTCGAGCAGCGGCGAGGTCGCGAGATTGAGCGGCAAGGGTCCATGCGGTCCCTCGAGCGTGAGCTCGTGCGGCGGCGGCGTCGCCTCGGAATGGAGGGCGGCGCGAAGTTGATCGACGAGCGACGGCGCACGGTCGCGAAGCAGCTCGATCGATTGCCCGCGCAACGCCCCGGCGTCGTGCACCCGCAGGACCTCGGCGGCCGCGGCGTTCAGCTCGAGGATCGCTCCGTCGGTGCCGAACGCGAGCACGCCGTCGTGCATCGCCTCCAGGAGCTGATGGCGAAATTGATCGGAGCGTTCCTGCGCTTCGCGATGGCGCAGCGTCTCGAAGATGCCCGCCACGCGACGGCCGATCACGCGCGGTGAGGGGTCGTCCTCTCCCCAGCCCGATTCGCGGTTCATGGCGAGCACCCCGACGCAGGCGTCGGGGTCGTCGAGCGCATTTTCGCCGCGCGCGCCGAGCGACTCGGTGAAGACGTAGCGCGCCGGGTCGAAGCGATCGCCTTCGGGCGGAAGATGATCGATGCGCACTCGTTCCAGGCCCGGTTGCTTCATCGCGCCGTAGAACCCGATCCATCCGCTTGGATCATCGGTCCGGCGCAAGCAGAGGATCTCGTCCAGGCCGAGAATCCGGAGCAGGTATGAGGTGAGCGTCTCCAGGATCGAGTCGGCGTCGCGCCCACGAAGCAGCGCCTCGACCAACTCCTGGAAGCTCGCGTTGTGGATCTGATCTCGAATCCCGCGACGCTGCAGACGCTCCGCTTCCTCCGCAAGGCGGAGGAAGAGCGATGCCGCGTTGTCCGCGTTCGGGGAGGGCAGATCGGCCAACGCCGGAAGAACCGCTTTCAGCTCTTCCAGCCGTTGCTCGATCGAAGTCCAGCTCTCGCCCTGCGGGCCCACTGACATAAAACCTCCTGCTGGGGAATTTCCCCCAAGGAGTTGTCGAGTGGTTCGGGCTCCGGCTGAAGAGAATTCAACTCAGTGGGCGAAAACGCCCCCGATTACTCGGCGCGCGCGTGGACCTCCACCTCGAGCGCTCCGTGGGCTGCCTTCACGAGAAGTGCGGAGCCGGCCGGGATCTCTCCCGCCAGGAGCGCGCGGCTGAGCTTCGTCTCGAGCTCTCGCTGCAGATAGCGCTTGAGCGGCCTGGCGCCGAAGACCGGATCGTAGCCCCGCTCGGCGATCAGCTCGCGCGCGTCCGGCGAAAGATCGAGCGTGAGCTCGCGATCGGCCAAACGATGCCGCAGCTCCTCCAGCAGCAGATCGACGATCGAGAGGATCTCGTCGCGCGTGAGCGGCTTGAAGAGCACGATTTCGTCGATGCGGTTCAAGAACTCCGGGCGGAAGTGAAGCCTTAGCTCGCGCATCACCGCCGAGCGGGTCGCCTCGGTGATTCCGCCCTCGATCCCGATGGCGTCGAGCAGCAGGGTCGAACCGAGATTCGAGGTGAGGATCAATACCGTGTTCTTGAAGTCGACCACGCGGCCCTGCGCGTCGGTGGCGCGTCCATCGTCGAGGATCTGTAAGAGCACGTTCCAGACGTCGGCGTGCGCCTTCTCGATCTCGTCGAAGAGGATCACGGCGTAAGGACGCCGCCTCACCGCTTCGGTCAGCTGTCCCCCTTCCTCGTAGCCAACGTAACCCGGAGGCGCGCCGATCAAGCGCGAGACCGTGTGCCGCTCCTGGTACTCGCTCATGTCGATTCGAATCAGATTATCGCGGCTGTCGAAGAGGGCTAGTGCGAGGGTCTTCGCCAGCTCGGTCTTGCCCACGCCGGTCGGGCCGAGGAACAGGAACGAACCGATCGGGCGATTGGGATCCTTGAGCCCGGCCCGCGCGCGGATCACTGCGTCCGCCACCAATCGAACCGCCTCATCTTGGCCGATGACCCGCTCGTGCAAAATATGGTCGAGGCGAAGGAGCTTCTGCTTTTCCCCTTCGACCAGGCGCTTGACCGGGATGCCGGTCCATCGCGCCACGATCTCCGCGATCTCGTCCTCGGTGACCTCTTCGCGAATCAGCCGTTCCGGTCCGGATGCCGCGGTCTCCGCCGTGCGAAGGTCACGCTCGAGCGAGGGCAGCCGTCCGTATTTGAGCTCGGCCGCGCGCTCGAGACTCGACTCCTGCTCCGCCTGCGCGATGTCACGACGTACGCGCTCGATCTCCTCGCGGAGGGAGCGCAGCTTGCCGATCGCTTCCTTTTCGGTCTGCCAGCGCGCCTGCATGGTGCGCGTCGCCTCACGCAGATCGGCCAGCTCCGCGCGCAAGGTCGCAAGCCGATCCTTGCTCGCCTTGTCGGACTCCTTCCTCAGCGCCGCTTCCTCGATCTCGAGTTGGCGGACGCGGCGCGTCGATTCGTCGAGCTCGGCCGGCATGCTGTCGATCTCGGTTCGGATGGAGGCGCAGGCTTCATCGATCAGGTCGATCGCCTTGTCCGGCAGGAAGCGATCGCTGATGTAGCGATTCGAGAGCACCGCCGCCGCCACCAGCGCGGTGTCGAGGATCTTGACCCCGTGGTGCACCTCGAAGCGCTCCTTCAATCCGCGGAGGATGGAGATCGTGTCCTCGACGCTCGGCGCGTCGACCGTGATCGGCTGGAAGCGGCGCTCGAGCGCGGCGTCCTTCTCGATGTGCTTGCGATACTCGTCGAGGGTGGTGGCGCCGATGCAATGGAGCTCGCCGCGCGCGAGCATCGGCTTGAGCAGGTTGCCGGCGTCGGGCGATCCCTCGGTTTTTCCCGCGCCGACGATGTTGTGGAGCTCGTCGATGAAGAGGATGACGTGCCCATCGCTCGACTTGATCTCGTTCAGGACCGCCTTCAAGCGCTCCTCGAATTCGCCGCGGAACTTCGCGCCCGCCAAGAGCGAGCCCAGATCGAGCGAAAAGACGCTGCGGCTCTTCAGCCACTCCGGAACGTCGCCTCGCACGATGCGCTGCGCGAGCCCTTCGACGATCGCGGTCTTCCCCACGCCAGGCTCACCGATCAACACCGGGTTGTTCTTCGTCTTTCGCGAGAGGATGCGGATCACGCGGCGGATCTCGGCGTCGCGCCCGATCACCGGGTCGAGCTTGCCCGCGCGCGCCTGCGCCACCAGATCGATCCCGAACTTCGACAACGCTTCGTAGGTGCCCTCCGGATCGGCGCTGGTCACGCGCTGCTTGCCGCGCACCTCGGAGAGCGCGCCAAGAAACCGATCGCGGTTGATGCCGGCCGCGCGAAGGGCGTTCCCTCCCGGACCACTGTCCTCGAGAAACGCGAGCACGAGATGCTCGACCGAGATGTACTCGTCCTTGAGGCGCTTGGCCTCGTCCTCGGCGCGAAGCAGCAGGCTCTCGAGCCGGCGCGTGCCGTAGATCTTGGCGGCGTCGGCGCCGCCTCCGCTCACCTTCGGCCGCTTGTCCAGCTCGCGTTCGAGCGTGGCTTCGATCGGGGTCGCGGGGACGGACATCTTTTCAAGGAGACGCGGCAATAGCCCGCTCTCCTGGCGAAGCAAGGCTAGGAGCAGATGCTCGCCATCGACTTCCTGGTGGCCGTGGCGGATGGAGAGCGATTGCGCTTCGAGCAACGCCTCGCGCGTCTTCTCGGTCATGCGTTCCGGATTCATGGCGGGACCTCCCTGCCTACCCGCGCCGTCTCGCTCGCGGGGGCAGGAGGATCATAGCGGGCGCGTGGGAGCGGGACTCAAGATTCGCCGAGGTGCGCGAAGCTCGACTCGTTCGCGATGACCCAATCGATCAGGCGATCGACACCGTCGGCGGGAGAGACCTCGGGCTTCCATCCCAGCTCGGACATCGCGTGGCGGATGTCGCTGACGTAGACCTTCTGGTCGCTCGGGCGCCAATCGGCCATCGTCACCGGCACCTTGCGGCCAAGCCGTGCCTCGAGGCGCACAAGTAGCTCGCGCAGGGAGAGCGTGTACTCGGCACCACCGCCCATGTTGTAGACGCCGATCCGTGGGCCTCGCTCGATGAAGGCCTCGTACGCGCGCACGAGGTCATCGACCCAGAGCACGTCCCTCACCTGACGGCCGTCGCCGAAGATGGTGAGCGGCGCCTTGCGAAGCGCCGCGATCACGAACCACGCGACCCAACCCTGGTCTTCCATCCCAAACTGATGCGTGCCGTAGATGCACGACATGCGGAAGACGCCGACCTTGAGTCCGTAGAGATGCGCGAAGTCCTGCATGTAAAGATCGCCGGTCAGCTTCGAGCAGCCGTAGGGCGTGTGCTCGCAGAGATCGACGCCGAAGGTTTCCGGGATGCCGGTCGCGTGCTCGCCGCTGAAGGACCAGCGGCTGTCGTTCGAGGTGAGCGGCACGTCGTTGACGCGCTCGCCGTACACCTTGTTGGTCGAGCAGTAGACGACCGCGGGCTTCTGCCCGCTCTCGCGAATGGCGTCCAAGACGCGGAAGGTGCCGAGCGCATTGGTTTCGAAGTCGGTTGCCGGGTCGACGGTCGAGGTCGTGACCGCGGTCTGAGCGGCAGCGTGGAGAACGGCGTCGACCTGACGAACCGCGGCGCGCACGGTATCGGCATCGCGAACATCGCCGAGGATCCGCTCGACGCGGGCATGCTCGCCCAAGCGATCCCAGTTGTGGCGCGCGTTCGGGTCGGGCTTGTGGAGCAGCTTGCCGCGCGAGAGGTTGTCGAGCACCCGCACGTCCCAACCACGATTCGCGAAGTGCAGCGCGGCGTGAGAGCCGATGAATCCGGCTCCGCCGGTGATCAGGATTCTGGGCATTTCGTCCTTCCTTGTCGTTGGGAAGGACTGGTATCAACCCGGGTTCGGGGGGTCAAGCGCTTTCCCCTAGCGCGTCGGCTCGGGTGTTTCGTCCGTCGGACGCGCATCGGAGATTCCCTTCCACAGGGAATCGCGACGAGCGAACGGCAGCTCGATGCCGATCTGATGCGTGGCGCCGAGGTCACCGGCCGCGTGGTAGGCGTAGCTCGCGCTGAAGCGGGTGAGTCTGACACGCACACCTCCGCCCCACTCGAGCGCCGATTCTTCCGTACCCGATCGAAGCGAGGTGCCGCCCATCAGCTCGAAGCTCGGAATCGGGGCGAGCACGCTTCCGAAGCGAACGCTCGTCCCGCCGTGCTCGCGATCGCAGGTCAGGGCCAGGAGCGCGCCCCGACCGAACGCACGCTCGACGCCAATCGAAGCACGCGTCGGCAATCGATAGGCGGCGGCGTTCTCTCCGCTCACCCTGCCGAGGTCACGAACCGACGCGCCGAAGGTCCAAGCCGCGCTCGTGTGTGTCGCTCCCAACGTGAAGCCGAGCCCACCGAGCGAGGCTCCGGGCTCGCTCAAGCGATGCGCGCGGAGCCCGACGCCGAGGCTGGTGCTTGTCCCGATTCGTCGAGCCGTCGCGAAGCCGAGGTTCCACTCCGATGCGTGGAAGTCGCCGGTTGCCTCGCCCACCTCGTCGTAACCGGGCAACGAGGGAGCGCGGAGGATGCCGGCGTCGATCCCGAGCGCGAAGCCGCCCGCGCTTCCGCTGATCGCGATCCACTCGCGCGCGAGGCCGTCGGCCCAACGCAGATGACTGCAGGAGAGGCGGCCTTCCGTCGCGAGCGCGAGGGCGGCAGGATTGGTGGCTCCGGTCGCCGCGTCGTCGCCCGTTTGTCCGCGCGCGCCGGAGAGGGCGTGCGACTCCGGCGTCGGCGCAAGCGTGGCGGAAGAGAAGGCCGCATCCTGAGCACCGGCCGCACCCGACGTCACGAACACCCAGGCCGACGCGAGCAGCGTGCTGGCGGTGAATCGAGCGAATCGCAGAGAGGGACGGAGTGTGTGGCGCACCCCATCCCCATGGTTACTCTCGTGCCGCCCGTCGCGCGACTCGGTTCGCGCGGCGCCGAGGCTCGAAGCTCAAGGCGGGCAGCGCGCGCGGCGACTTTGCCCAGAATCCGCCGTCCCGGCGGCGATTCCGTTTCTGCCAGGGCCCGTGCGGACTGCAGCGCGGGAGGGCGAAATGCCGCTTCAACGACCCGTGAGCCATTCCTTCAGATTCGCGATGACGTAGTGCTGCTGCTCCGCCGTCATCTCGGGCGAGATCGGGAGCGAGAGGCAGGTGTCGGAGGCACGCTCCGTTCTGGGGAAGCGTCCTCGCTCATAGCCCAAGCTCTCGAAGCACGGCTGGAGATGGAGCGGCACCGGATAGTAGATCTCGCTGCCGATCCCGCGCTCGCTCAAGAACGTGCGGAGCTCGTCCCGTCCCCCGCGGGCGAGGCGGATCGTGTACTGGTTCCACACGTGCCGGCCGAGCCCGAGATCGCGCGGAGCGATGATGCCCGGCTCCTCGCGAAACGCCTCGGTGTAGACCTTCGCGTGCTCGGCGCGGGCCACCGTCCACGCTTCGAGGTGCTCGAGCTTGACCGAGAGAATCACCGCCTGGAGCGCGTCCAGCCGACTGTTGGTCCCGACCTCGTGGTGGTAGTAACGCGGCTGCATGCCGTGATTGCGGAGCAGACGCACGCGATCGGCGAGCGCTGCGTCGTTGGTGGTGACAAGCCCACCATCGCCCGCGCCGCCCAAGTTCTTCGTCGGATAAAACGAGAAGGCGCCGAGCTCGGCCACGCCGCCGACCGGTTGATCGCCGTAGGTCGCGCCGATCGACTGCGCCGCATCCTCGATCACCGGCAGATTGTGCCGGCGAGCGATCTCGCGAATCGGATCGAGGTCGGCCGACTGCCCGAAGAGATGCACCACCATCACCGCCTTCGTTCGCGGCGAGATGGCGCGCTCGAGATCCTGCGGGTCGAGGTTGAAGGAGTCCTCCTCCATCTCGACGAAGACCGGAAGGGCGCCGCAGTTCACCACCGCTCCGGCGGTGGCGAAGAAGGTGAAGCTCGGGAGAATGACCTCGTCGCCGGCGCCGACCTTGAGCGCCTTGAGCGCGAGGAGTAGCGCGTCGGTGCCGGACGCGACGCCGATCGCGTGTTGAAGCGAGAGGCGCGCGGCGAGCGACTTCTCCAAACGCTCGACGGCGGGACCCAAGACCCACTGCCCCGAGGCGAGGTTCTCCTCCACCGCGCGGAGCACCGGCTCACGAATCGATTGGAACTGCGCTCTTAGATCGAGAAGCGGAACCTGCATGGCCCGACCCTTCCACTGGGAAGTCCCTTGGCGGCGAGCGGAGGGAGTCCCCGGGGCCGTCGAGCCGGAGATTAGCGCTGCGCGGGCTCCAAAAACCAGTCGAGCGTGCGGCGAAGTCCTTCTTCGAGGTTCACCTTGGGATCGTATCCCAACAGATTCCGCGCGGCGTCGATCGAAGCCTGCGAGTCGCGCACGTCGCCCGCTCGCGGGGGAAGAAATTCCGGCTTCACCGGCTTGCCGTGCAGGCGCCCCAAGGTTTCGAGCAGCTCGATGAGGGAGGTACGATCACCGCATCCGACGTTGACCACCTGCCCACCGACGCCGGGCCGCGTCAGCGCGAGGAGATTCGCCTGCACCACGTTCTCGATGAAGGTGAAGTCGCGCGTCTGCTGTCCGTCGCCGAAGATCGAAGGGGTCTCGCCGCGCACCACCGCGCGCGAGAAGAGCGGAATGACCGCGGCATACTGCGAGTCGGGGGTCTGCCTGGGGCCGAAGACGTTGAAGTAGCGAAGCGTCACCGTCTCGAGCCCATAGAGCTCGAAGTAGAGCTGGCAGTACGACTCCCCCACCAACTTCGAGAGCGCATAGGGAGAGCGAGGACGCGGCGACATCGCCTCATGCTTCGGCAGCTCGGGCTGATCCCCGTAGACACTCGAGGAGCCGGCGAACACGAACCGCCGCACCTTCTCGGCGCGCGCGGCTTCGAGTAGCTGCAACGTCCCGGTCATGTTGACGTCGTGGGTCGGCACCGGATCGGAAACGGAGCGCTGCACGCTCGCCAACGCCGCCTGATGGACCACGTGGGTCGCGCCGAGCATCGCGCGCTTCACCGCCGCGACATCGCGGATGTCCGCCTCCATCACATCGAGGTTCGCGCCCTGCCGCGCGGCGAGGGGCTCGAGATTCTCGCGCCGCCCCGTCGAGAAGTTGTCGATCACGCGCACGCGCCGGCCCAGCTCCAGCAGCCGTTCCACGATATGGGAGCCGATGAACCCGGCTCCCCCTGTCACCAAATACAATCCGTCGGGTAGCTGCATGGATCCCCTTCGCTGCTAGAGCCGGAAGAGCTTCGGATCGGTGATTCCCTTGAGGGCGTTTCTCGTGTCGACCACCAACGGCGCCTTGTCGAGCACCCAATTGTAGTCGACGCTCTGGTGCTGCGTGGTGATGACGACGCAGTTGCACCCGCGCAGCTGTGCTTCGTCGAGCGGAACGGAGGCCATGTCCCATCCCTCTTCGAGCCGCGGCACGAAGGCGTCGTGATAGACCACCTCGGCACCGAGTTTCTGTAGGTTCTGGATCACGTCCAGGGCGGGTGATTCGCGCACGTCGTCGATGTCGTTCTTGTACGCGACGCCGAGCACCAGAATCTTGCTCCCGCGGACCGCGCGCGACTGCGAGTTCAGCGCTTCCGTCACCAGCGTCGCGACGTGTTCCGGCATCGCCGAGTTGACCGCTCCGGCCAGCTCGATGAACCGCGCTTCGAAGCTGTAGGCGCGCGCCTTCCACGAAAGGTAGTGCGGGTCGATCGGGATGCAGTGTCCGCCCAGTCCGGGACCGGGATAGAAGGGCATGAAGCCGAAGGGCTTGGTCGAGGCGGCGTCGATCACCTCCCAGACGTTGATGCCCATCTTCTTGCACATCATCGCGAGCTCGTTGACTAGGCCGATGTTGACCGAGCGGAAGGTGTTCTCGAGCAGCTTGACCATCTCGGCCACGCGGGTAGAGCTGACCGGAACCACGTGCGAGATCGACCCACGATAGAGCGCGCAAGCGACCTCGACGCACTGCGGTGTGACACCGCCGACGACCTTGGGGATGTTGTGCGTCTGGTACTGGGGGTTGCCCGGATCGACGCGCTCCGGTGAGAAGGCGAGGAAGAAGTCCTTCCCTACCTTGAGGCCCGTCTCCTCGAGCCGCGGCAGGATCAACTCATCGGTCGTGCCCGGATAGGTCGTGCTCTCCAGGATCACGAGCATCGGCGCGTGGAGATTCTCGCGGATCCGCTCGACCGACTCGACGATGTACGAGACGTCCGGGTCCTTCGTCTTGCGGAGCGGGGTCGGCACGCAGATGTTGACCGTATCGAGCTGCTTCAACGCGGTGAAGTCGGTCGTGGCCACGAAGGCTCCCGACTTGACGTGGGCCGCGAGCTCGGACGAGGGGACATCCTTGATGTAGGAGTCGCCTTCACGGAGTCGGGCCACGCGCCCGGCGTGAATGTCCATGCCGGTGACCTTGAAGCCCGCCTTCGCCAGCTCCATGCAGAGCGGCAGCCCGACGTAGCCGAGACCCAGCACGCCGACACGAGCCTGGCGAGATTCGATCTTTTGAAGCAGGTCCATCCCAGTCCTCCCTTTTCCAGTCGGTTCGGCCCAGCGCCGAGAGATCTTTCGTTCTTCCGGGCCGAACTCGGGTTGCGATCTCGCCTGGAGATCGCTCTATGGCGCGGCGATCACCCGGCAAAGTAGTGCCGAGGCGATCGCGCCGACGACGGTGTTGGCGAAGTTCAGCAGCCCGTGAGGAAGGAGCTTCCGCCCCCATGTGCCCGCGAGGCTCTCCAGAAAATTCCCGAGAAAGCCCCCGATCGTTACCGCGATGACGCCAAGTGGCGAGAGTAACCCAAAGATGGCTCCGACTCCCGCAAGAACCCCCGCTGCGGCCACGCCGGCCAAGGTCCCTTCGGCCGACACCGCGCCTTCGGTGCCGACCGCGACTGGGCGCATCGTTCGTGGCGAGATCGGGTGCTTTCCGATCAGCTGGCCGATCTCCGAGCTCGCGGTATCGGATGCGGCCGACGCGAAAGCACCCACATACGCGGCCCACAGAAGTGCTGAGCCTTCCGCGCCGGGATGCAGGACCGCACGGAGGACCAGGATCAGGAGCCCCGCGCCGCAGTTGGCCAGCGCGTGGCTCGCGCCCCGCCTTCCCCCTGCTTCTTCGGCCACTCCCGCGGCTTCCTTCCGTGCATAGCCGAGCCGTGTGAGCCCAGTACCAAGTAGGAAGAACGCGGTCAGAACCAGGAATCCACCCAGCCCGCCCAATCGGAGCACCACCACGCCGAGGGGGATTCCCGCCAGCAGCGCCGAACGGCGCACCCATCGAAGCAGGAATGCGAGGATGCCGAGCGCGATCGGAAGTCCGACCGCGAGGGGCCATCCGGCCGGCGGGGCGAAAATTGGGCTCATCGATCTGTCCTCACCATCGCTGGAGCTCCTTGACCCAAGCGACGGTCGCGGCCAGGGCGGCGTCGAAGGGGGTGTGGGTGTAGCCGAGCGCCCGCTCGGCCTTCTCGCTGGTATAGGCCCAATGATGTCGATAGACGCCGGCCACGCCCCGCGTCAGCTCCGGAGTCTGGCCGCTCACGCGTGCCCAGAGCTCGAAGGCCGAACCGAGCCACTCCGCGAGCTCGATCGGCAGATAGCGCGGGCGCGGGTTTCGCCCGAGCAGCTCCTGGATGCGCGAGACCACGTCGTCGAGCAGCCGGTTCTCCCCGCCGAGGATGTAGCGCTCACCGGGGAGTGCGCGATCGAGGGCCTGAAGGTGGCCGCGCACCACGTCGGGTAGGTAGGCGTAGTTCCAGCTCTGCTTCCCGCTGCCGATCACGCCCGGAAAGGTGCCGCGACGGATCATGTAGGCCATCTTGCCCACGAGGTTGCCGTCGGTGGTGGCGCCCGGTCCATACAGCACCGTGGGATAGAGGGTCGAAACGGCGAGGCCGCGGCTCGCCCATCGATCCGTCACCTGATCGGCTAGGTATTTCGTTCGCTCGTAGTCGGTGAGGAATGCGTCGCGCGTCGTGCGGTCGGACTCGCGGAGCGGCTCTGGGGTCGGCGACGGCCCGAGGCTCAGGAAGCTCGAGGTCACCAGCACCTTCTGCACGCCGACCCGGTAGCACTTCTCGAGTAGCGCATCGTGCGCGTCCACGTTTACCCGGTCGAACTCGCGTGAGTCGCGGACCCAAGTCTTGACCAAGGCGGCGGCGTGGAGGACGACGCGGTGCTGATGAAGCAGCTCCTCGTCCGGCGGGGCGCTCTTCAGATCGCCGACCACCCAATGCAGCCGGCCCTCGGGCGGATCGGCGCGCGGCGTTCGGCAGAGCGCGGTCACCTGGTGCCCCGCGTCGAGGAGCCCGGCCAGAAGTGCGGAGCCCAGATACCCCGTCCCTCCGGTCAGGAAAACTTTCAAGACACCTCCCGGCCGTCAAAGGAACCCTAGCTTGTAACCAAGCGTAGAGCGCGGCGGGTGTTACAAGGCCGCTCACTTCTCGTATCCGGCCGGACGATACCCAAGGCAACGGCTCGAGGCAACCGGCGCGGAATTCCTTCCCAGAAACCGGCCCGATCCTTTCGCCGGCAAAAAACGCATGGTACCGTCGCTGGCCAGTGGGAGGCGCGCTGCTTCATGAGGAAGCACCGTCCCCGAGGCGTAACCGATCGGAAGGGAGTTCTTGATGAGTGCGAAGCGGCTCTTCTTCACCGGAGCGCTCTGCCTGGTAGTGGTGGGTGTGCTGGTGGGGTTCGTCTTCCTGGGCAATGTGCTCGCGTACAGCAAGAACATCTACGCGCAGTTGGGCGTGTTCTCCCAGGTCCTCTCCTACATCAACGACAACTACGTCGAGGAGGTCGACGGCGAGAAGCTGATCGACGGCGCGATTGTCGGAATGTTGGAGAAGCTGGATCCGCACAGCACCTACCTCGATCCCGATCGGTTCAAGCGACTGCAGGAACGGAATCGCGGCACCTACTACGGCATCGGGATTTCGTTCGAGATCATCAACGGCTACATCACGGTGATCTCCCCGATCGAGGGCTCGCCCTCGCACAAGCTCGGCATTCGAGCCGGCGACGTCATCACCAAGATCAACAGCGAATCGGCCAAGGGGATCACGCAGGAAGAGGTCTTTGACAAGCTCCGCGGCGAGCGTGGCACCACGGTGCACGTTTCGATCCAGCGCGAGGGCGAGGCCGAAGCGCTCGAGCTCGACATCGTGCGCGACGAGATCCCGATCTTCTCCGTCCCCTACTCCTTCATGCTCGACGACAAGACCGGCTACCTGCGAATGACCCGCTTCAGCGCGACCACCTCGGACGAGCTCGAGAGCGCGTTGGACAAGCTCGAGTCGTTGGGGATGGAGCAGTTGATCTTCGACCTCCGCGGCAACTCGGGCGGCTTCCTGAATGAGGCGATCGAGGTCTCGGACAAGTTCCTGCCGGGCACCAAGAAGATCGTTTACACGCGCGGCCGTCTGCCCGATTCGAGCGAGGACTACTTCTCGACCGGCCGCGGACAGCACACCAAGTTTCCCGTCATCGTGATGGTCGATCACGGCAGCGCCTCCGCTTCCGAGATCGTGTCGGGCGCGCTCCAGGACTGGGATCGCGCGCTCGTCGTCGGCGAGACCACCTTTGGGAAGGGCCTCGTCCAGAGGCAGTATCGCCTGAAGAACGGCGCGGCACTTCTCCTCACGGTGGCGCGCTACTACACGCCGAGCGGGCGCCTCATCCAGCGCGACTACTCCGACCGTGACAAGTACCTCTCGGAGGACGCGGACGAGATCGAGTTGGAGCAGGAGAGCGATTCGGCCCTGGCGGCGCGACCCGAGTATCACACCGCGGGCAAGCGCACCGTCTACGGCGGCGGCGGCGTCACGCCCGACATCCGGATCAAGAAGCG
>CAZZAH010000018.1:0-1761 GCA_964652115.1 uncultured bacterium
GGTATGCGCGAGCGCGTTCGCGCGGGCGTCGAGCTCGGCATAGGTGAATCGCTCGCCCTTGACCACCAGCGCGATCTTCTCCGGCAGCCGCGCGGCAGCGGACTCGAGCAGATCGTGCAGCTGAGGAATCGCGCTCTTCAGGATTTCCATCTTGGCCTCTTAGCTCCGATCGGCAACGCGGTCGACCAGGGTGCGAAGCGCGATCGCCGGCGTTTCGATCGCGCCGCCGCGAACGAGCTGATGATGAAGGAGCTGGGTCGAGAGCACCCCGACCAGCGCCATGTTGTCGGCATTGGAGAACTGCGTTTCATCGCGCCGATCGCGGCACTTGGTCCAGAGCTTCGCGACCGCCGCGGGATCGAAGACGCCGGCCTCGCCTACCGCCGCGCTCGAGAGCAGCTCGCCGACGTACTCCGGAGCGCCCGCGCCGACGAAGGAGAGCGCATCGGGCGCGCGGTAAGGCTGCTTCTTCCGCGCCAGAATCGAATCGGGCACGAGGTCACGCGCCGCCCTCTTCAACACATGCTTCTCGTCGAGACCGCGGAGCTTGTACTCGGGCGGCAGGCGATTCGCGAGCGCCATCACGTTGGGATCGAGGAAGGGAAAGCGCCCCTCGACCGAGTGCGCCATCAGCATGCGGTCCCCCTGCGAAGAGAGCAGGTAGCCCGAGAGCAGCGTTCGGATCTCGAGGTACTGATCGCGCGAGAGCATCGACCATCGCTCGTGCTCGGGCGGCAGCGTCGCGAGGAGCTCGCCCACCACCGAGCGTCCGGCCACCGCATCTCGCATCGATGGCCCGAAGAGGCGCTTGAGCGCCGCGGTGCCTTGCCAGCGCGTGTCGTGCGAGAAGCCGGGCAGATGAGCGCCCTCGAGATTCCGCCCGAAGAACTGCCGCGCCATCGCCTGCTGCGCCACCGGCGACCGCGCGAGATAGGGATAGAGGCGCTCCAGGAGCCGCGGCCTCCACGTCGACTGTGGACTCCGCGCCCAGAAGCGCCGCACCTTCGCCTCGCGGAAGAGATCGTAGCCGGCGAACATCTCGTCCGCGCCTTCGCCGGTCAGCACCACCTTGATGCCGTGCCGCTCGACCAGCTCGGAGAGCAGAAAGAGCGGCGCCGGCGCGGTCCGCAGGATCGGCCGCTCGGTGTGCGTGATCACTCGAGGGAAGACGCGCGCGATGTCGTCGCGCGAGACGACCACCTCGTGATGCTCGCTCCCGAGCCGCTTCGCCATCTCGTGCTGGAAAGGCGTTTCGTCGTACTCGGCGTCCGCAAAGCGCAGCGAGAAGGTCTGGAAGCGCGCGCCCATCGCGCGAAGCCCGAGCGCCGCCACCAGCGAGCTGTCGAGTCCGCCCGAGAGATAGCTCCCGACCGGCACGTCGGCGCGAAGCATCCGAAGCTTGGTCGCCTCCTCGAGCGCCGCGCGAACCTCGAGCACCGCGTCCCCGAGGCTGCCGCGGTATTCCCCTTCGTGGCGCTCGGGATAGTGCGGCGTCCAGAAGGCACGCTCGGTCCAAGCGCCTCGCGCATAACGCCGCAGATGCCCCGGACGCAGCTCCTCGATTCCAGTGAAGACGCTGCGCGGCGGCACCACCGTCCAGAAGGTAAAGGTCTCCTCGAGCCCGATCGGATCGAGCGCGCGCGGCAGCGACGGCTCCGCGGCGAAGATCGCCTTCACCTCGCTCGCGAAGTAGAGGCGCCCGCCGTGCTCGCAGAGGTAGAGCGGCAGGATGCCGACCGGATCGCGCGCCACGACCAGCTC
>CAZZAH010000018.1:1861-14773 GCA_964652115.1 uncultured bacterium
AGATGGAGGTAGCGCGTCGCCCTCCGCTTCGCTTCGATGTCCTTGTACACGCGCTCGACCTGTTCGGGATTGAGTCCAACCACAGGCGCCACCTCGCTGGCCGGCACCTTGGCGTTCCACGCATGCAGGCAGAGATCCATCTGCGCATAGGGGAGCGCGAAGTAGAACTCCTCCTGCGTCTGCGCCATCGAGAAGGTGTCGGTGGTCGGCGGCCGGCTGCGGATCGTCTCCGGCACGCCGAGATATTCCGCGATCTGATAAACCTGAGTTTTGTACAAGTGAGCGATCGGCTTGAAGTCGGCGGCGCCGTCCCCCTGCTTCACGAAGAAGCCCTGGTCGTACTCCAGGCGATTCGGCGTCCCCGCCACCGCGAAGTTGAGCCGGTCGGCGTGGTAGTACTCGATCATCTTTCGGATGCGCTGCTTGAAGTTGGTCGCGGCCACCAGTTGGAGGTACGCCGCCGCCGGCAGGCGCGAGGTCTGCTGGGTTCCGTCCGGCGATTCAACCGTCAGCATCGAGACGTTGAGCCGTTCGCCTTCCAGGATCGACGGAAGGGAAAGCTTGCAGCGCCAATCATGATCGAAGCCGGGAAAGACCGTGCGGATCGCCTCGACTTGGCGCGTGTAGCAGCCGGCACCCTCGAGCGCGCCGGTGATGACCTCGAGGCAGGTCTCGATTCCCAGATGCCTCGCGATCAGCTGCCCGAGCTCGAGCGCGTCGTCGGAGGAGTCCCGCTCCGGCATGAAGATCCCGAGCACGCGATCGGGCCCAAGCGCACGCGCGGCAAGCGACGCGACGACCGAGCTGTCGACGCCTCCGGAAAGCCCGACCACGACGCCGCGGCGGCGAAGCTCTCCCTTCACCTGATATCGGATCGCTTCCTCGATGGCGGCAACCGTCGCGGCCGGATCGATGGCGAGAGCGTCTTGACTGAACATGGATCCCTTCGAGTGGGTGGGCAGCTTGCGTTCGACCGGCCGATCTTACCCCGCGCGTCTGCCATATCGGCTCTTTCCCCTGGCATCCTCGGCGCTTTCTTCCGCCCTGAGCGGCGCTTGGCTTGCTCCGAGAGTATGGCTGCACTAGGATCCGGCGCTCCTTTCCTCGTTCCCCGAGGGTTTCAGCGCATGTCGATCTGGCTGCTCGCCATCCTCTCCCTCCTTGCCTGGAGCCCGTCGCTCCGGAACGGCTTCGTCTGGGACGATCGGAATCTGATCGTCGAGAGCCGACTGGTGGAGGCCTCCGATGGACCGGCGCGCGCGTTCCTTCAGGACTTCTGGGCCTCGGAGGAGCAGGTCGGCACGTCGGACTACTATCGACCCATCGTCGCCTGCTCTTACTGGCTGGACCATCGAATCTACGGTCTCCGCGCGTGGGGCTTTCATCTCACGAATCTCCTGATCCATGCGGCGGTGGTCGTGCTCCTCGCCGCGCTGCTGCGTGATCTCGGTGTCGGAGGCGGGTGGAGCGCGCTGCTCGCGGGCGCCTTCGCGGTGCATCCGACGTTGGCGGAAAGCGTCGCCTGGATCGCGGGGCGCACCGACTCGCTCGTCGCGCTCTTCGTCCTCGTCGCGCTGTGGGCCGATGCGCGAGAGAGGCGCGTGCTTCGCGCGACGGCCTTCGGGCTCGCGCTCCTCTCGAAGGAGAGCGCGGTCGTGATGCCGGTGCTCTCCATCGTGCTCGCTCGAGCGCGTGGGCAGGAGGGATCGTTCCTTCGCGCGATGCGCAAGCGATGGGAGCTTGGCGTCGTGCTCGCCGCCTACTTCGCCGCCCGCGCGCTCGTGCTCGGCCCGCCCGCGGGGTGGATCGGCGCGGCGGAGCTACCTTGGGGCACGCGGGTGATCGCGCTCGCTCATCTTCCCGGCACTCTCTTGGCGCCGCTGCTCGGCAGGATCGAGTACGGCGGCGCGCTACCGCCGGCCGCCTTGCTCTCGGGCGCAATCGTCGGCGCGCTCCTCGTCGCCCTGTTGATCTTTTCCGCTCGCCGCGACCGGCGAATCCGCGGTCTCGCGCTCGCTGGGGGGATCGCGTACTTGCCGGCGCTTCCCGCGATCCTGATGAAGGCGGTGGTGGCGGATCGGCTGGTCTATCTCCCGGCGCTCTTCTGGGTGCCGGCGATCGGACTGCTGCTCGCGCGCACGATCTCGCGACCGATCGGCCGAGCGGAGTCTCCATCCGCGGCGTCTCCGCGATCTCGAGCGGTGGTGCTCATGGCCATGGTGATCGTCGTCTGCCTCGCGGCATCGATGGCGAAGTCGAGCCAATGGCGCTCGGATCGCACCTTGTTCGAGGCGGCGGCCCGTGCGCCGCATGCCTCGGCGCGAGTCCGCTTGAACCTCGGGATCGCGTATCACGACGAGGGGCGCCTACCCGAGGCGTTCCGCGAGCTCAACGCGGCCCTCGCCCTGGCGCCGCTCAAGACCGGCCGCTACATGCTTGGGCTCCTCTTCACCGAGGTCGGATGGGACCTCCCCGCCCTGGCCGAGTACCGGAAGGCCCTCGCGATCGACGCGGGCTACCTCGCCGCGGCGAACAACCTCGGCGCGCTTCTGGCCGAGCGCGGCGAGATCGAGGAAGCACGCCGCGTTCTCCGTCGCGCGCTCGAACAGGCGAAGCATCCCCCCGCGGAGCTCGCCATCAACCTCGCTCGGCTCGACGCACAGCAAGTTGCGCCGCATCCTCCTCCATCCGACGAACCGCTCGAAATTCAGCCGGCGCTCTTGAGCGATGCGCGCTACCTCAATCGCCGGGCGCTCGCGCTTCTCCAGGCTCGACGACTCGATCAAGCGAAGGTTTTGGTCTTGGCGGCGATCGCCGCTGACCCCAAGCTCCTCGCGGCCAGGCTCAATCTGGCGCAGTACGAGATCCTCGCCGGAGCTCCCGAACGCGGTCGCGCGGTGCTGGAGGAGATCCTGTGCGCGGATCCGAGCAATGAACCGGCGAGGCGATTGATGGAGCGGTTGAGCGAAGGATCGCGAGCGACGCACTGATGGCGATACTGCAAGGCAAGGGATCGCGCCCGCGCGATGAAGGACTGCTGCTACCCGCGGCCCCGCTCCCCGCGATCCATCGCGCGGTGCTGCTCCTGATCCTCGCGTTGGTCGCGGTGCTCGCGCTTCGTCAAGTCGGCAGCGAGGACACCGGCTTTCACCTGCGCACCGGAGAGTCGATCCTCGCCGGACATGGTTGGCCGCAACTCGACCGATTCACCTTCACGGTCAACGACCGCCCCTACATCGACACGAGCTGGGGCTATGACGTGCTCCTCGCGCTGATCAATCGAGGCACCGGCACCGCGGGGATGGTGTTCGTTCACCTCTTCCTCGTGCTCGGCAGCTTCGCGCTGCTCTATCGCACGGCGAGGTTGGCGCCGTCAGGCCCGACCGGAGCGATCGCCGTCATGCTCCTGGCGGCGTTGGGATCGGAGATGCGCTTTCAGGTTCGACCGGAAATTCTCTCCTACTTCCTACTCACGCTCGAGCTCTACCTCCTACACCGCCACGCGGTGGGCAAACGAATCGATCTTCGCGCGCTGGTGCTGCTCCAACTGGTGTGGGCGAACATGCACAGTCTCTTCATCCTTGGATGGGCGTCGATCGCGCTCTTCACCATCGGGATGCGGATCCGTGATGGCCGGTGGGATCGAGGGCTGCTTCGCTGGGGCTCCCTGGCGATCGCGGTTTCGCTGCTCAATCCTTATGGCCTGAAGGGAGTGCTCTTCCCCTTCACGCTCGCGACGCGGCTCCAAGGGGAGAACGTGTTCAACCAATCGATCGGCGAGTTCGTGTCGCCGTTCAGCCTGAACCTTTCGACGCAGTTTCCTTTCTATCCGCGCGCGCCGATCTGGGCCTTCCGCGCCTTCGCGCTGCTCGTGCTCGCGTCGATCCTCCCGCTGGTGCGCAGGCGGCGTTGGCCTTCGATTCTGCTCGGCCTGGCCTTCTTCCTTCTCGCGGCGCGCATGATCCGGAACATGCCGATTCTGATCATCGTGGCGACGCCGGGCGTGATTTGGGCCTTCCCGCTGGAGCGAAGGCTGGCCTTGCTCGGGGTCGGCCAGGTCACGAGGCGCCGCGTCGCGTCGGTGCTCCTCGGGCTGGTGGCGGTGACGTCGTTGATCTTGGCGCTTCGTGTGATGAACGACGCGTACTACATCGAGAGCCGACGGCCGGAGCGGTTTGGGCTCGACTGGAATCGACTCTCGGTGCCGGTCGGCGTGGCCGACTACGCCTATCGCGTCGACCTGCAAGGCCACATGCTCAATCACCTCAACTTCGGCGGTCACCTGATGTGGGCCTTGGCGCAGCCGGTCTTCATCGATGGTCGGCTCGAGGTGATGGGCGAGCAGTTCTATCGCTACTACCTCGCGACGCTCGCCGGGCCCGAGGCGACGGAAGCGGCGGTGACGAAGTTCAATCTCCGCTGGATGACCTTCCCCTATGTGATCAGCCCGAAGCTCCTCAGCCGGATCAGCAAGGACCCGCACTGGCAGCTCGCGTACGTCGACGAGCTCGGCGTGGTGTTTCTTCGCGCCGACCATCCGGCACGCCCTGATGCTTCGATCAGCTTCCCGCCGATGAGCACCGTGAGCCTACAAGCGTTGCCGGGCCTCGGAGGGCGACCGCGTCGTTCGCGCTTCGTGCGCTGGGCGCGAGGCTTGCTCGAGCGCGAGCGCTTCCCCTCGATGGAGTTCAATCTGGGGCTCTTCCACTTCTATCGCGCCGAGCTCGGCCTGGCGTCGAACCGGTTCGCCGAGGCGATCGCGGAGTCGGATGGGGACTACTACGAGATGTACAACAACCTCGGATCGGTCCTCTATCGGATGGGACGAGTCGACGACGCGCGCGCCTGCTATCGCGTCGTGCTCGAGGACGATCCGAAGAACCGGCTGGCGCTGGAGCGCCTCGCGGAGAAGTAAGGCTGCTTACCAGCGGTGGTACGCCGGATGGCCCTCGCGCACCGCGACGAAACTGCCACGGCAGGTGGCGGTGATCTTCCCGCCCGCCTCGAGCGTCCCTTCGACCAGGACGCGATCCCCTGTGACCTCGACCGCCCGCGCCCGCAGGCGGACCGGTCCATCGGTCGGAGTCGGTCGCTTGAGCGTGATCGTGTATTCCGCGGTGACGGTGCAGGGGGGAGCGCTCGCGCTCTGCGCGTCCATCAGCGCGATCGCGCCGGTCCAGTTGCAATGGCAGTCGAGCAAGGTGCCGATGATGCCGCCGCTCAAGACCCCCTCGAACGCTTCATGGAACGGCTCGGGCTGCCATTCGGCCACGATGTCTCCGACGTTCGCCTCATCGCGAAAGGAGCGGATTCGAAGGCCCTTCGCGTTCGCGGGACCGCAACCGAAGCAAGCGTTCGCGGGTGCGTAGCGTTCCTGCAGACTCTCCATCATCTCCCCCAAAAAAATGACGCCCGGCCATACGACCGGGCGTCGACTCGTTCACTCCGGCGCGATCCGCGCCTAGTTCACTTCGATCGTGACCTTTTCCAGCTTCAGCACCTCGCTCGTCTGGCCGCCCTGCGATCCGGCCGCCTCGAGCTTCTTCAGCACGTCCATCCCTTCGACCACCTCGCCGAAGATGCTGTGCTTGCCGTCGAGCCAGGCGGTCGGCACGAAGGTGAGGAAGAACTGGCTGCCGTCGGTGCCAGGTCCGGCGTTCGCCATCGAGAGGTAGCCACCCTTGTCGTGCTTGAGCTTGTCGGAGAATTCACCCGCGAACTGGTAGCCCGGACCGCCGCGGCCGCTGCCGAGGGGATCACCGCCCTGCGCCATGAAGTTCGGGATTACGCGGTGGAAGATGGTGCCGTCGTAGAAGCCGAGCTTCGTCAGATAGATGAAATTGGTCACGTGATTCGGGGCGATGTCGGGGCGGAACTTGATCAGCACCGTGCCCTTGCTCGTCACCATGCGGGCCATGTACTTGTGCTTCGCGTCGTAGGTCACGCCGTCGGGGAACTTGGGTAGTGAGGTCTTCCAGGCCGGCGCGGTCTTGTCCACGTTGACCTTCGCGATGTAGGCGTCGATCGAGGCAACCGCGGGATCGGAGCCGGCGGCGCCGCCAGGCTCCGCCGCGTAGGTCATCAGCGCCATCGAAGCCATCGACGCCATCACGCACATTCCCAAAAGCATCAACTTCATTCCGTCCTCTCCTCTTAGACGCGCTCGCGCGCGGCATCGCGAAGCCGCTCGAACCGTCCGTTCGCCCAAGTCGCTAATTGTTTCTGTCGTGAAACCCCTACGTCCTGCGGAGCTCAAGCTCGGCGCGGCGTTTCAGGAAACCCGACTCCATCTGAAAAGTTGCGGAGCCGGGGGGTCGCCGCGGAGCAACCGGGAGACTCTAGTCGAAGCCGGCCCGAGCCGGAAGCCCCGGAATCGACCGCGCCGCGCCCTTGCGGGAGCAGGCTCGGCCTGCCAGCATCGGGCTCCATGCCCGAGCTCCCCGATCTTTCGCTCTACGTCGAGGCGCTCCGCCCACGCGTCCAGGGGGAGAGCCTCACACGCGTGCGTCTCGCGAGCCCCTTCGTGCTTCGCTCGGTCGACCCGCCGCTCGAAGAGGCATTCGGCCGCCGCGTGGTGGGCCTCCGTCGCGTGGGCAAGCGGATCGTCTTCGCGCTCGAGGGGGAGCTCTTCCTCTCGATCCACCTCATGATCGCCGGGCGCTTCCGTTGGAAGGGCGTGGGCGAGAAGATCCCGGGCAAGCTCGGGCTCGCCGCCTTCGACTTCTCCAGCGGCACCTTGATCCTGACCGAAGCGTCACAGAAGAAGCGCGCGGCGATCCACCTTCTTCGCGGCGAGGCGAAGCTTCGCGAGCTCGACGCCGGCGGAATCGAACCGCTCGAGGCGGATCTCGACGCGTTCCGCGATGCGCTCACGCGCGAGAATCACACGGTGAAGCGTTCGTTGACTGATCCTCGCCTCTTCGCCGGCATCGGCAACGCCTACTCCGACGAGATCCTCCACCGCGCACGCCTCTCGCCGGTGCGCCTCACGCGACGGATGACCGAGGAGGAGATCGCGCGGCTCCACGACGCGACGCGCGCCACGCTCACGCTCTGGATCGATCGACTGCGCGCCGACTCGGGTGACCGATTCCCCGAGAAGGTCACCGCCTTTCGGCCCGACATGGCGGTGCATGGCAGATACAAACTTCCCTGCCCCGAGTGCGGCACCCCAGTCCAACGCATCGTGCACGCGGAGAACGAGTCGAACTACTGCCCGACCTGCCAGACGAAGGGAAAGCTCCTCGCCGATCGCGCGCTGTCGCGCCTCCTTCGCGGCGATTGGCCGAAGACGCTCGAGGAGATGGAGGAGCTGAAGCGCCACTGACCTTCGCGCGCAATCCAGGTCATCAGAGGGTAAAGAGCTCCATCCTCCTCGCGAGGCGCGCGCGTTCCTGACGATAGAGCCATCCGAGCCCCGCGTCGGAAACGCAGGCGAGCGAGGTCACGCCGATCAGGCCGCGCACCTCTTGGCGCGAGATCCGCACCTTCGTCTGGAGCACGCGCTCTTCCGCGTAGATGCGCCCGAGGGTGCGAAGCGCGAAGAAGGTCGGCCACAGGCAGAAGAGACGCACGCGCGGCGCGCTTCGCGGCAGGAGCAGCGTGAACTCGAGCGCTTGATCGAGATAGGCCGCGGCCTCGCGCACCAGATCGGCGATGACCCGAAGCGCCGGTCCCCGCGCTCCAGGGTCGTCGAGCCCGAGGATCGAAGTCCCGTGTCGTCGCGCCACCTCTTCCGGAACGTAGCTCCAGCCTCGGCGCCGATCCTCCGCCACATCCTGCAGAATGTTGGTGAACTGAAGCCCGAGCCCAAAAGGCGTGGCCAGCGCGCGCATCCGCTCGAGTGATCCGGCGATGCGCGGGCCGAGATCGAGGGCGAAGAGCTCGGTCAGCAGATGCCCCACCGTTCCCGCGACGTAGTAGGCGTAGCGACGAAGCTCCTCCTCGGTCTCGAGCGCGAAGCGAACCCCACCTTCGCGGAGAGGACGCAGCTCGCGACCGACGTGCGAGGCCATGCCCATCGCCATCGCTTGAATCCAGCGCCCGAGGATCTGGCGCTGCGCTTCGGGCAGCGCGACGTAAGCGCGGAAAACCGTCCCCCGCTCCTCCAAGAGCCGCATGCCGGCGGCATGATCGAGCTCGCGCGCGAGCTGGTCGTTGATCCGCGCGGTCATCTCTCGCGGGTCGGGCGGATTCTCCTCGAGCGAGAGCCCGATCGCTTCGAGTTGCACGATCCTCGCGCGCGGATCGAGCTCGGAGGCATCCTCGAAGAGGTCGGCGATGCGGCAGAGAAGGTAGGCGACCGTGATCGCGTCGCGGAGACGCTCCGGCAACACGCGGATGGTGAGCGCGAAGGTGCGCGAAACGCCGGGCAGGAGCTCACGGCAGAGCGCGAAGTCGCTCGCGGCGCTCATCGCGGCTCCGCCAGCGGATCGACGCCGAAGGAACGAAGCAACCTCGCCACCGTGATCATCGGGAGCCCTACGATCGCGCCCGGCTCCTCCGACGACATCCGTTCGAACAGAACCGAGCCGAGCCCTTCCGATAGATAGCTTCCCGCCGAGTGAAGGGGCCGCTCGCGCGCCACATAGCTTTCAAGCTCGGCGCGGGTCAGCGGGCGCATCGAAAGCTCCGCTCGCACGACCGCTTCCTCCATTCTTCCGCTGCCGGTGTCGAGCAGAACCACTCCATTGTGAAGCCGGTGCGTCTTCCCGGCCAGGAGCTCGAGCTGCGCGATCGCGCGTTCCTCGCTGCCCGGCTTGCCCAGGAGCATTCCCTCGCACTCGCACGATTGATCGGCCGCGAGGATCAGCGCACGCGGAAATCGCTCGCGCAGCGAGAGCGCCTTGCCTCTGGCATTGGCGAGGACAAAGGTCGCGGCCGCCTCCTGGTCGATCGGCGCGTCCGGCGGCGGCAGCTCGCTAAAGAGCGGCGACGCGGTTTCGAAGGGGAGGCCGAGCCTCGACAGCAACGCGCGCCGATGCTCCGCGGTCGAGCCCAGGATCAATCGAAGCATGGCCCAAGATACCCCCGGCCGCACGCGGCTGCTATGTTCCAACTCCCGGCCGAACGGAAGGAGTAGCGCGGTGATTCGACGCGGCGACGCAATTCTGATCCTGATCGACGTGCAGGAAAAGCTCCTGCCTTTCATCCACGAGGCGGAGCGGGTGATCGAGGCGTCCCAAAAGCTGGTCGACGGCTTTCACCTCGTCGGCGCGCCGGTCTTGGTCACCGAGCAGTACCGCAAGGGCCTCGGCCCGACCGACCCGCGCCTCGTTTCCGCCGTCTGCGCGGGCGACGACGCGGCGTTTGCGCCGATCGAGAAGATGACCTTTTCCTGCGCCGCCCACCTGCCGTTCCTCGAGGCGCTCGAGCGGAGCGGCCGAAGCCAGATCGTGCTCGCGGGGATCGAGGCGCACGTCTGCGTCCTTCAAACCGCGCTTCAGCTGCGCGCGCTGGGTCGGGAGGTCTTCATCGCGGCCGACGCCACGTCCTCACGCGATCCGCGCAACGTGGAGATCGCTCTCCGCCGCATGGAGCAAGAGGGGGTGCGCCATTGCTCGGTGGAGATGGCGATCTTCGAGATGCTGCACGAAAGCGGCACGCTCGAGTTCAAGGCTTGGAGCCGGCGGATCCGCTAGCGGCGCGGATCAAGGCCAAGGCCTCCTCGTGCAGCGCGCGGTTCGCGCCGATCGTCCTCGGGGCCCAGATCGTCGATTCGCCGTCCCAGTCGGTGAATCGCCCACCCGCCTCTTCCAGAATCGGCTGCAAGGCGGCGCAATCCCATACCTGCATCTTCGGATCGACGACGAGATCGGCGCGGCCGGTCGCGACCATGTAGTAGGCGTAGCAATCGTTCCAGCCGCGCGAGAGGCGCACCGCGTGACGTATCCGCTCGTGCACCTCGAGCGCGCCGATCGCCTCGAAGCCATCGACGTCGGTCGAGAGGAACAGAGCGTCCTCGAGACTCTCCACCTTCGACACGCGAGCACGCCTCGGCTCAGCTTCGCCGGCGAGGAGAAACCAGCTTCCATCCCCTTCGCTCGCCCAAATCTCCTCCTTGAGCGCCGGGAAGAAGACCACCCCGGCGACGCTGCGGCCGGCGTGCTCCACCCCGACCATCGTGCCGAAGAAGGGCACGCCGTGAACGAAGGCACGCGTGCCGTCGATCGGGTCGAGGATCCATCGATAGCCGGAACGGCCTGCCACCTCGGGGAATTCCTCGCCCAGAATCGCGTCGTCGGGGAAGGCGGCTTCGATGCACGCGCGGAGGTGGAGCTCCGACTCGCGATCGGCGTTCGTGACCGGCGATCGATCGGCTTTCGATTCGATCACCAGGCCGCTCGCCCCGAAGTGTCGAAGCGCGATCGCGCCCGCCTCACGCGCGATCGTCCGCGCGAAGGCGAGGCGCTCGCGTCGATCCGTCTGCAGGTGCTTGTCCGTCTGCTCTGGCTTGTCCGTTTGCTCTGGCCTGTCCGATGGGTGGTTCATGGCCGGAGGGAACGCCTGGCGGCCGGGAGGTGTCAAGTGCCCGCGGCGCCTAGCGCGCTCGGAGCGAACGCAGGCGCAGCAGAGCTTCATCGAGAGTCTCCGCGCGCTTACAAAAGGCGAAGCGGACGAGGAAGTCCCCCGCCGCCTTGTTCTCGTAGAACGCGCTCGCCGGCACCGCGGCCACGCCGATCCGCTCCACCAGATGGCGGCAGAACTCGACGTCATTGTCATAGCCGAGTGGCCTGACGTCGGCCAGGACGAAGTAGGTGCCGTCGGGCGCGTGCACGGAGAGGCCACACTCCTTGAGCCCATCGCTCAGTCGATCGCGACGGGCCAGGTACTCGGCTTGAAGCTGCTCGAAGTAGTCGGAACCGACCGCCAGCGCGCGGGCCATCGCATGCTGAAACGGCGTCGCCACGGCGAAGGTGACGAACTGATGCACCGCTTGGAGCGCGGCCGAGAGCACCGGCGGCCCGAGCGCGTAGCCGATCTTCCACCCGGTCAAGCTGAAGGTCTTGCCGGTGGAGTTCAGCGTCAGGGTTCGCTCGCGCATCCCCGGCAGGGTCGCGATCGGCACGTGCCTGCCCGCATACACCAGGCGATCGTAGACCTCGTCCGTGACGCAGATGACGTCGTGCTCCACGCAAAGCGACGCGACCTGCTCGAGCTCCTCGCGATCGAGCACGCGGCCGGTCGGGTTGTGCGGGGTGTTGAGCAGCACCATGCGCGTCCGCGAGGTGAACGCGGCCCGGAGCTGCTCGGGATCCCAACGGAACCCCGGCGCACGCAAGGTGACGAATCGGGGGACCGCGCCGGCCATGGCGGCGCAGGCGCGATACGAATCGTAGTAGGGCTCGAGGAGCACCACCTCGTCACCCGGCTCACAGAAGGCAAGGAAGGCGCAGTGGATCGCCTCGGTCGCGCCGCTCGTGACGGTGACCTCGGTCATCGGATCGTACTGGAGCCCGAATCGCTCGGCGAACTGCCGCGCGATCACCTCGACCAGGGGCGGCGCGCCGGCCATCCGCGCGTACTGGTTGTGGTCCGCCTCGATCGCCTCGATCGCGGCCCGCTTCGCGAAGTCGGGCCCAGGAAAGTCGGGAAAGCCTTGGGCGAGGTTGACCGCGCGATGCTCCTGCGCGAGTCGCGTCATCTCCGCGAAGATCGAGGTGCCGAAACCGCGCAGGGGTGAGGCGAGCGCCGGGCGGCCGCCAAATTCCGGAGAAGATCCGCCGCCCGACATCGAGCGGAGCCTAGTTCACGCTCCCGCTGACGGTGAGCCCGCGCGGCACACGGACGGTGCGCGCCGCGACCGCGGGCGCCCGCACCGCGACACTGTCACCGACCATCACCTCGATCGTGCCGATGGGCGAGCCGGCCGTCAGCGGGGCCTCGGTGGTGAGCGGAGCATCGATCCGGTAGTGCACCGACGCGGCCTCACCCGCCCTCACCACGACCCCGACGTCCCCTTCAGACACCAGCGCGACATCGCTCGGATTCGCGCCGGTGACATGAAGCAGGTGCCCCAAGTCTTCTCCCTTGCCGAGGACCTTGACGCGCTCATAGCGCGCGAAGGCATCGTCGAGCAGCTTGGTCGTTTCGTTGAAGCGGCGGGCGCTGCTCGGCGAACCGAGCACGACGCTCACCAACCGCAGGTCGTCGCGACGCGCGGTCGAGCAAAGGCAATATCCGGCGCGCGAGGTGTATCCGGTCTTCAGCCCATCACAGCCGGCATACGAAGAGAGGAGTCGATTCGTATTCCGCACGACCTGTCCGCCGCGAATCGTCTCGCTGGTGCGGGACGAGATGTTGAGCGTCTCCTCGTGCGAGAGCAGCGCCCTCGCGAGGATCGCCTGATCCCGGGCGGTGGTGCGCGTCTCCTCGCCGCGGTCGAGCCCATGCGGATTGACGTAGCGCGTGCGGTGCATGCCGAGCTCTTCCGCGCGGCGATTCATGCGTCCGGCAAAGCCGCTCTCGGAGCCCGCGAGATGGATCGCGATGGTCAGGGCGGCGTCGTTGCACGAAGCGATCACCATCGCGTGGAGCAGATCCTCGAAGAGCACCTTCTCGCCGGGTCGAAGATGCGCTTTGGTCCCACCCACGTACGCGACGTCGTAGGGCACGACGACGGTGTCGCCCAGGGCGACCTCGCCGCGGCCGAGCGCCTCGATGGTCAAGAGCTCGGTCATCATCTTGGTCAAGCTGGCGGGAGCGCGCTGCTCGTCGGGATCGCGCTCGTAGAGGACGGCGCCGGTCTCGGGATCGATCACGATCGCGGCCGCGAAGTCCGACGCACCGGTGTTGACCGTGTGCGCCCGCTTGGCGCGCGAGCGGCTCGAGGAGGAGCGCGCCTTCCGGCTCTTCGTCGTCGCCTTGCCGCCACTCTTCGCGCGGGACGAGACGCTCTTCCCGCCGCGCTTG
>CAZZAH010000018.1:14873-20693 GCA_964652115.1 uncultured bacterium
GGTCGACTTCTTCGAGGTGCTCTTCCGTGTCGTGGACTTCTTGGTGGTCGACTTCTTCGTCGTCGACTTCTTGGCGGTGGTCTTCTTAGCGGGCGCCTTCTTCTTCGCCCCGACCGCCTCGGTCATGCCCTCGGCGACCTTCACCGCGCCCGCCCACGCCGCGGCGGGCAGGATAGGAATCGCCACCAGGAAGCAGATGAGGAATGACAGGACGCGATGGAGGGAAGAGTGAAGCGCGGGACGAGGCCGCGTGATCAGGGCGGATCGTGTGATCAAGGAGGACCGTACGATCAAAGCGGACATCGAATCCGCCGTTGCCATCACCACCGGGTAAAACTGCAAGCGCACCTCCGAACGCGGGCCTTCCGGCCCGCGGGATCCTATTTGCCGGTCACCCTCCGCAGGAGGGCCGCGAATCCGGTCGCGGGAACTTCGGTCGGCGTCACCGCGGGCAGCTCCGCCAGAACCTTGTCGCCGGACATGATCTGAATCGATCCCACAACATCTCCTTGGGCGAGCGGGGCCCGGAGCTTGGGAAGCGGGACAAACCGCCTCGCGATTCCCCTGTCGTCGGGGCGGGAAACGAGAATCGTGGCCGTCTCTCCCCCAACCGCGTTCACCAGCTTCGGTTTGCCGTCTCGAACTTCGACCTTCTCCTTCAAATCGGCACCCGCGGTCGTTCCCGCCACCACGGAATACGAGTTGAAGCCCGAGGCGAGGAGCTCGGAGCTCTCCGAGAAACGCTCCCGGTTCGCGTCGCAGCCGAGCACGACCGAGATCAAACGCAGCCCATTCCGCTGGGCCGTGGCACAGAGGCAGAAGCCGGCCGTGTCGGTAAAGCCGGTCTTGAGGCCGTCACACCCCTCGAAGCGCCCGATGAGGTGATTGGTGTTCTCCAGCAGGAACGCGCCGTCTCGGAAGGGGGTCTTCTCGATCGACGACCACTCCAAGACCTTGGGGTAGCGGATCAATTCCCTGCCGATCTGGGCGATGTCGTACGCGGTCGTGCGGTTTCCCTCGCCGGGCTCGTCGTCGAGGCCGTGGACGTTGACATAGTGCGTGTCCTTGAGCCCGAGGCTCTCGACCTCGCGGTTCATCAGCTCGACGAACCCGTCGGTCGTCCCCGCGATGTGCTCCGCAACCGCCGCACAGGCATCGTTGGCCGAGTGGATGACGATCGCCTTCATCATCTCTTCGAGCGGGAAGACCTCGCCTGCGGCAAGGTAGACCTGCGAGCCGCCCACCTTGCTGGCCCAGTCGGAGACCCGGATCGAGTCGGTCAGGGCCAAGCGCCCGGCCTCGATCTCGCGAAGCACCACGAGCTGGAGGGTCATCTTCACGATGCTCGCGGGCGCTCGGGACGCACGGGCGTTCTGCTCATACAAGACGGTGTTGGTGATCGGCTCGATCAGGACCGCGGAGACGCAGGGCAGGGGCGTGCGGGTGAGCGGCCGTCCCGCGAAGTAGAGTAAGGGCCCGTTCGCAGCCCGGCCGTGTGATGTCCCAGTCGCGGACGCGGTCGTCGCGGTCGGAGAGGATCCCTCGGATGCCGCCTTCGGCAGCTCCTGCGCCGACTCGGCGTCGCCACGCGAGCATCCGGTCAGGGTTGTGGACGGACCACCGAGGCCGATGACGAGCAGTAAGACGGCGAGCCATCCGCGCCGGCAAGGGGAGCCGGGGAGCCGGTCGGAGTTCGGCCGTGACCGAACGGCGCGCTTAGCGCCCGCGAACCAGCGTCCCTGCCGCTTCGCCACCGAGACCTCCCTATCTCTCGTTCCGGCTTTCACCTAAGCCTGTGGGCCCCGCAAACTAACGCAGTCTCCCGTCGAGGTCAAGCTCGCGGCTGGTCGGACGCGAGTTTTCCAAATTCGCGGCTAGTTGTCCCAGACTCCTGGGACCGCCTTCTCCTCCTCGACCCGGGCCGTGGCCCCATCGACGTAGAAGTGAAGCCGGACCGAGGAGGGGACGCCGACCCCCATCTCTCCCCCAACCTGGTAGGACGACGCCTGGGCCGCGCGCACCGCTTCCCGATCCATCGCCGCGTTCCCCGACGACTGGACTTTGCGGATGCGGAGGATGCCTCCGCGTTCGTGGACCCGCACGTCGAGCACCACCTCGAGCTTGAGCTTCCCCGTGACCACGTCGGGCGGAACCTGGACATTCGCGGCGCGGACCAGCTTGGCCGACGTGCGCGGCAAGCGGGGGTGCAGCCCCGCCTCGACCTCGGTGATGAAGCGGACGCGAGCCGAATCCCGCTCCTCCGGACTGGGGGCGAAGATGAAGAGAGCCGCCATGTCCTCGTCGATGCGCGTCCGCCTCAGGTTGGCCGGCTGACCGGGAATCACGACCGAGTCGGCCAACTCGACCGTGAAGCGTGGCGGCTCGAGGCAGGTCGGCCCCTTGGGATAGTCGGTCTTGAACTCCTTGCCGTTGGTCAGATGAACGAGCTCGAACCTCGGAATGAACCAGTCGAGCGCGATCCATGGGATCCAGAGCGGCTGCTTGTCGTCGCCGATGACCTGGAGCCCGTCCATCCGGAAGAGCTCGCAGTCGTTGCTCTGGACCACCCACGCCACCTCGACGTCGCGGGTGCGCGAGTTGAGGTAAGCAACCGGCGGCGCGAGCTCCGCCACGCGATAGGTGTGCCCGCACTTCGAACAATCGAGCGTGGCCGCGCCCGGCTCGCGCTCGACCGTCTGATCGAGGCATTCGGGGCAGAGCCAACGCTCAGCCCTCGCGGCGGACGGCTGCAGCAGAAGCCCGAATAGCGCGGTCAGAAGGAGGAATGACAAGTGACGGATCGGACCGAAGAAGAAGCGCGGGGCGTGCACGAGCGATCGGTCGGCTAGCAAGGTGGTCTCCTCAAGATTTCGAGCCCGGAAAACGTCGTACCTGGCGGCGAGCTCGCGGGCAGGGGAAGGGGGCTACGCCGTGGGGTCGTAGAGCACTCCCTCAGGCCGCAAGAGGTGTGTTCCCGTTTCCCGCGGAGTCGGCGTGAGCCCCCAAAAAAATCGCGTTCACGACGGGTGCGGTGGCCAGGGTGCAGATCTTTCGCCGAAAAAACGCTAGCACCGCACCCGACTCGCCGCAATTTGTTTTCCCGACAGAGGACCCGGCGCCCCTACTCGAGCGACTGAACATCGCGCGCCGGACATGGTTCCTATCCGCCGCGGTGCTAAGTTCCGCCGGTGGATCCTTCCTCGGAACGCTCGGGCTGGAACGGTGGCCGCACGCTGGTGCTGGGCGGCACCGGACTGATCGGCATCCATGTGGTGGAAGCGGTCCGAGCGCGAGGCGGTCGCGTGCGCGTCCTGACGCGAAACGATCACCCATCGAGCAGCCTCGCACGCGCGAGCATCGATCATCTTCGGGCTCTCGGCGCCGAGGTGACGCAGGGACATCCCGCGATCGAAGCATCGCTCGTCGCGGCACTCGAAGGATGCGATCGCGTCGTTCACGCGGCGGCGCCGTATCCGAAAGGTCGCTGGCATGCCGCCGCGCAGGTCCGAAGCGCGCGAGAAGGGATCGCCGCCTTTCTCTCGGCGATCCGACCGCTCTGGAAGACGCCGCGCGACGGGTCTCCCCTCCGTCGAGTCGTCTTCGTGAGCAGCGTGACCACCATAGGCTCCCCGCCGAAGGACCGCATGGGGCGTCCGACTCGACCGGCCAACGAAGGCGACCGCTTCGACCCGACAAGCGAGCGGGACACCTACTTCCGGATGAAGTGGGCGATGGAGGAAGCGGTGATGGCGGAAGCGGGCGGCGGAGCGCCGATCGTGGTGGTGAATCCGGCATTGGTGATCGGCGCGCACGACACGGCCCTCACGACCGGACGTCTGCTCCTTCCCCTCGCTCGTGGGTTGATGCGCGCATACCTGCCTGGAGTCGTGCCGACGGTGGCGGCGCGCGATGTCGGCGAAGCGATCGCGGAAGCGCTCTCGGTGGGACGAATCGGCGCGCGCTACATCCTCGCGCACGAAAATCTGGAAGCGCGCGAGCTCATGGCGATCGCGGCGAAGGAAGCAGGCGTGCCGCCGCCTCGCGTCGCGCTGCCGCTTCCCCTCGCGGAGCTGATCGCCCACACCTTCGAGGCGGCGAATCTGCTTCTTCGCCGCGAGTGGCCGCTCGTTCCCCTCTCGGGGATCAGGATGGCGAGGCATGCGACCACGCTCGACGCGTCGCTCGCGCGGGCGGAGCTTCACCTTCGCGGTACGCCGATCGTGGAGGCGCTTCGCGCGGCCTTCTCGTGGTATCGAGCGCAAGGGCTCATCTAGCCGGCGCGTCCGCTTGTCGATGGCATGGCCGGCGGCTACCCTCCCGCCGCGAGGAGGACCCGCATGGCGAAGCAGCTCCGATCGGGCCACGCGCCCGCCGGCAAGATCGACGCGACCACGGAACGAGAGGCGCGCTATCTCGGCTTCATCGCCGAGAAGGCGCCCTTCGCCGTCGCGGCGGCGCGTCGTGCATGGGAAGAAGCGGAGCCGCCACGTTCCTTTGCCTCCGCGCGAGCCAGCGGCGAGTTCTCGACCAGGCTTGCCGATGCTCTCCTTCGCCTCGCGTGGCGCAAGCCGGGGAACGATCTTCCTCCGCAGCTCGAGCCGACGCCTCGCGTCGGGTTGAGCGATCGCGTGGGCGCGGCGCGCGAGGAGCTTGCGTCCGAACTTCGCGGCTTCGTTCGGCGCGAGCATCTGCGCGCGACCCTGACCGCGGACGAGCGACGTGAGATTCTTCAAGGCATGCTGCTGACGCGCGCGGTCGACAACCAGCTCAAGGCATTCTTCACCGGCGGCAAGGTTCGCTACGGACAGCGCTCTTTCCAGGGGAAGGGCTTTCGCTCGCTCGGCCAGGAAGCGATCTTCGCGTCGGTCGTGCGCCTCAAGCGGGGCGAATCGGCGCGCGGTCCCGCCGGAGAGTGGAGGGGCGACGTCATCGCGCCGATGATCCGCGATCTCGGCGCGGTGCTCGGGATGCGGCCCACGCCCGAGACGGTGCGGATGGTCTTGAACGCGCAGATGGGCAAGGACGGCCCGCCGATGCACGGCAAGGACCTTCACGTCGGCGATTGGGACTCGGGCATCTTCCCCGCGTCGGCGCCGCTCGGGATCTCGCCGCTCTCCTCCGCCGGAATCGCAATGGGCTTCGCGCGTGAAGGCGGAGGACGCGTCGTCGTCTCTTACATCGGTGAAGGCGCGACCTCGCACGGCGAGTGGCACGAGGCGATCAACCTCGCGGCGGCGCGGCGCCTTCCGATCGTCTTCTGCGTCGAGAACAACCAGACCGCGCTCTCGACGCCGGTATCGGATCAATCCGCGGTGCGCGTCTTCGCGGACAAGGCGCGCGGCTACGGAATCGAAGGCCTTTCCCTCGACGGCACGGAGCCCGACGGAATCGCCGCAGCCTTCGCTTGGGCGGCGGAACGCGCGCGCGCCGGAAAAGGACCGACCTTGATCGAGCTCGTGGCGATGCGCATCTGCGGCCACGCTCACCACGACGACAAGCTCTACCTCGCCATCGGTCGCCCCGCGCACCAGACCCTCGTCGGCGCCGAGGACACGACGCCCCTCGTCGATTCGCCGCGCTTTGGCGTGCGCATGCCGCTCATCGATCCCGGACGACCCGACAACAGCTACGTGCTCTACAAGCTGCTGCGCAGCGAGCTCAACTATGAGGGCGCCTGCGCACCCGGGCACCGCGTGGGCCTCGAGCCCGGGGGCCCAGCCGCCTGTCTGCCCGGTCCTGGCGCCGAGGGCGATCGTCTGCGCGAGTGGTTCGTGCGCGGCGAAGCCAGGCGCATCGAGGCCAAGGGCGGCGGAAAGTCGA
>CAZZAH010000019.1:0-6391 GCA_964652115.1 uncultured bacterium
TCGGTGTCGAGGTAGACGATCAGGGAGTTGTTCTCGTCGAGGCTCCCCTCGCTCCCGACCTCGAGGCGAAGGAAAAGGAAGCGCGCGTCGTCGGCCGCGTAGAGCCGGCCGAAATCGAAGGCCCCGCCGTCGGCCGCGCCGTCGGCGTAGATCGGGGCGACGCCGGACCAATCGCCGAAGGTGCCGTCCATCACAACCGGGAGCGGAGTGGCGGAGGCTGGATTCGAGAGCGCCAGCGAGCTGAGCGCCAAGGTGATCGTCGCGAGCGAGGGAGCAAAGCGCATGGGGGTTCCTTCGTTGGTCGGGTTGGTTGTCCGGGCGGATCGAGTATACGCGCCACGCCGGCGGGTTCGCGATGCTCGAGCGCGGGCAGATCGGCCGGCGCGCCATCGCGGCGCCGGCAGGGCGCTAGCGGGGCGGGGGTGTTCCGGTGGGCCCCGGTCTCACGCTCGCGAGGCCGCGCCGCGCCGGCTCGTATCCCGGTGATAGGCGCAGCGCCTCTTCCCACTGCGCGATCGCGTCGTCGGGTCGACCGCTTCGAGCAAGCGCCACGCCATAGTCGGAACGCACTTGCGGATCGAGCGGATCGAGCGTGATCGCCTGCCGGAACTCCTCGAGTGCTAAGTCCTCGCGTCCGCCGCGCGCGAGCACGATCGCGAGGTTGTAGTGCGTCTGGGGCGAGCGAGGATCGAGCGCGATCGCGCGGCGATACGACTCGGCTGCATCGTCCATCCGTCCCATCCGGACGAGGACGGCGCCGACGCCATGCCAGTGCGTGGCATCGTCCGGTTCGATCTCGGTCGAGCGACGCATCGAGGAGAGCGCTTCGGTCAGTCGATTCTGCCGCTGATAGCGAAGCCCGAGCTGATACGCATCGAACGCCTCCGCCTTGGGCGTCGAGTATCGCGGCAGCAGAAGCTCAATCGCGATCACCAGAGGAAGCACGAGGAGCAGCCGGCGTCGACGTTTCACAGCATCGATCACGATCACCAGCCCGATACCCGCGAGCCCGAGGAACGCCCCGATCACCGGAATGCGATAGCGCCCGGTCGCGAAGAAGATGACCGTCGACACGAGCCCGACCGCGATCAGGCCAAGCCACGGAACGAGCCGAGCTCGTCGCTCCTTCGGCAAGCCGATCACGCCCATCACCGCGAGCGGCAGGATCCATCCGAAGCGAAGCAGCGCGACCCGAAGCGGCCAGTGGGCCTTCGCCAGAACCTGAAAGTCCTCGATCTGCGGGATCTCGACCGGCGAGAAGTAGAGCTCCGCCTTCCGCGCGAACAGCCAGAGCGCGCGACCCGGGTTCGCCGCGAGTGAGGCGATCGCGCGATCGCGCCAGTACCGATCCGACTGAACCAGATTGAGCGTCCGCCCGGCGAGGATCGAGGCCGAGCGCGCCGCGGTCGGGTCCTTCTCCAGGTCGATCTCGGGCGGAAGGCTGTAGATGCCGCGCGCGGCGGGATTGTTGCCGAGGTAGAGGTTCATCCCGCCGTTCAGCGTGAGGATCTCGAGCCGACCACTCGCCTTCGTCTGATACGCGATCAAGGGGAGGAGCGCGAGCAGCACGCCGGCGGCAATCGTTCCCGCGCGCCGCCACGCGAGCCCGCTTCGATCGCGCGCGAGCATGATCCCGACCGCCGTGAGTGGAAGAAGAAGGAAGACGCCGCGCCCGATCGCGAGTAGGCCGCCCGCGAATCCGAACCCAAGGTCGATCCAGAGCGCGCCCCTTCGATCGGGCCAGAGGTTGATCGCGGCTAGGGCGAGGAAGAGGAGCAGCGACTCCGTGAGGACCTGCCCCTCCATCGCGAGGATCGGACCGAAGAGGACGAAGAGAAACGCCGCGGCCCAGGCGGGCGCGCGGCCGAAGTCGCGATCGACCGCGCGAAACAGGAGCGCCATGCTGGCGAGCCCCAGCAGTGCCAACGCGACGTGCGCCGTCAAAGGCGTCGCCGGCGTCGCGCGGAAGAGGCCCGAGAGCAACCAAGGGAAGAGCGGGCTCATGAAGAGCGGCCCCGGCGGCCATCCCTGTCCCACGCTCAACCGCGTCGCGACGTCGAGGTAGTACCTCGCGTCCAGGATCGGGTCCTGCATCCTGAGGTCGCGCGCGAAGCTCACGATCGTCGCGATCCGAAGGCCGGCCGCGAGGAGGAAGAGGAGGGCGAGCCCGCCGAGGGAAGAATTCGTAAAAGCGTGAAACCAAGAGAGAGGGGGCGCCGTACGGACTCGCGCGGGCACGGGTTCCCCTCCTCGGCCCAGGGCACCCCCCTCAGCTCTGGCGCCTAGGGACCCGGGCCCGTTTCGTTTTCGTGAAGTCGAGGTCACGCCCCCGCGGTCTTCCCCTCGTGTTCATTCGCGCTCGGCGTCGCTTGAACCTCGACCGCGCCGGCGACGAGCGCTCCAGCCACGTTCGACTCCGTGGGAAGCTGCTCGGCGGGAACCTGCTGGGTCACGGGCGGCGGCTCCGGCCGCGGCGGCCCGACGAAGATCACCACCCCGAGCGGCGGCAGCGAAATCGACACGCTGAACGGGCGGCCGTGGTACTCGCTCTCCGCCGTCTGCACGCCGCCATAGTTGCCGAGCCCGGTCCCGCCATAGTCCTTCGCGTTCCCGTTCAGCGCCTCACGCCACAATCCCGCGACCGGCACGCCGATCTTGTAGTCGAGCCGCGCGACCGGCGTGAAGTTGAGCACGATCGCGACGTACGGCTGACCGTAACGCCCGACGCGAAGGAGCGAGAGCACGCTCTGCTCGTTGTCCGAGCAATCGATCCACTCGAATCCCTCGGACGTGCCATCGAGCGCGGTCAGCGCCGGCTCCGTCCGATAGAAGCGGTTGAGGTCCTCGATCCAGAGCTTGAGCCCGGCGTGGAGCGGCTGTGCGAGCAGCTCCCACTGAAGCTGGCCATCGTGATCCCACTCGCGCCACTGCCCGAACTCCATCCCCATGAAGAAGTGCTTTCGGCCCGGCAAGGCGTACATGTAGCCGAAGAGGAGGCGGAGGTTGGCGAACTTCTGCCACTCATCCCCGGGCATCTTGTCGGGTAGCGATCGCTTGCCGTGAACGACCTCGTCGTGGCTCAGCGCGAGCACGAAGCGCTCGTGAAAGGCGTAGAGCATCCGGAAGGTCATCTCGTTGTGGTGGAAGCGACGGTAGATCGGAGGTCGCGCCAGGAAGCGGAGCGTGTCGTGCATCCACCCCATGTCCCACTTGAGGTCGAAGCCCAAGCCGCCGAGGTGCACCGGCCGTGTCACCATCGGCCACGAGGTCGACTCCTCCGCGATCATCACGACGTGGGGGAATTGCTGGTGCACCGCTTCGTTGAGCTGCTTCAGGAAGCGGATCGCCTGCAGATTCTCTCGCCCGCCGTACTCGTTCGCGATCCAGGCGCCATCCTTCCTCGAGTAGTCGAGGTAGAGCATCGAGGCGACCGCGTCGACGCGCAGCCCATCGGCGTGGAACCGCTCGATCCAGAAAAGCGCGTTCGAGATGAGGAAGCTCCGCACCTCCGGCCGGCCGTAGTTCCAGATCAGCGTGTGCCAGTCGGGATGGAGTCCCTTGCGCGGATCCGCGTGCTCGAAGAGATAGGTGCCGTCGAAGAAGGCGAGCCCGTGCGGATCGTCCGGGAAGTGGGACGGCACCCAATCGAGGATCACGCCGACCTCGTTCTGATGAAGCGTGTCGACCAGATGCATGAAGTCCTGCGGGCGACCCTGGCGGGCGGTCGGCGCGAAGAAGCCCGTGACCTGGTAGCCCCACGAGCCGTAGAAGGGGTGCTCCATCACCGGCATCATCTCGACGTGGGTCACGCCGAGCGACCTCGCGTAGTGCGCCAGCCCGGGCGCGAGCTCGCGATACTTGAGCGAACGTTGGCCGTTCTCCGGCACGCGCCGCCACGAGCCCAGGTGGATCTCGTAGATCGCCATCGGCGCCGCATCGTTCTGCCGTTCACCGCGGCTCGACATCCACTCCGCGTCGTCCCAGTCGTAGTCGAGCTCCCACACGACCGAGGTGGTCTCCGGCGCCGCCTCCTGCAAGACCGCGAAGGGGTCGGCCTTGTCCGCGACGTGATCCTGGTAGCGCGAGCGGATCCGGTACTTGTAGAGAGCGCCGCGCCCGACTCCCGGCGCGAAGCCTTCCCAGATGCCCGATTTCCCGCGCGCGCGAAGCGGCGTGGCCTGGTCGTTCCACTCGTTCCAGTCGCCGATGACCGAGACCGAGGCCGCGTTCGGCGCCCAGACCGCGAAGTAGGTCCCGGGCACGCCATCGATCGAGAGCGGGTGCGAGCCGAGCTTCTCCCACAATCGGTAGTGCGTGCCTTCGAGGAAGAGGTAGACGTCGTCGGGGGTGAAGAGGGAGAAGCTCGAGCCAGGGTAGGGGAGAGGAGCTTGGGGCTCTTCGCCCGGCCCCGGGACGATCGGGGACGGCTCCCGCTCCGTCGTCTCGCCCATCGGGATCTCGCTATCCGCGTTCCGCATCCAGGGTCCTCTCCTGTTCCTCGCTCGGGCGGCAGTGTAGCATCCATAGCGCTCGATAGGCCTGGTCCAGCGGCGGCGGCGTGGCAGGCCAGAAATAACCGAACCTTCGATCCCGACCGCCGTACTGGCCGGCGCTACCCTTCGGGTGGTGCGGGCGAGCGCCTTCCGTCCGCGGTTCGTGAGGGGGCGAGATGAAGAGCGACGAAGAGCTGTTCGAACAATGCCGGCTGCGCGACTCGGGCGCGTGGGAGGCTCTGATTCAGCGTCATCAAACGCGCATGCTCAATCTCGCCTATCAGTTTTGCGGTAACAAGGAGGAGGCGAGGGATCTCGCCCAGGACGTGTTCGTTCGGCTTTACCACAGCATGGAGCAGTACCAGCCGGGTCGCTCGTTCAAGACCTGGCTGAACAGCCTGGCGCGGAACCTCTGCATCGACCACTACCGGAAGCGGAAGAAGGATCGCCGCCTGGTCGACAAGCCGGTCGACGAATTCTACGACCTGCCCTCGCACGAGGCGCCGACCGATCACAAGCTCGAGAAGCGTGAACGACGCGAGATCCTGATGCGGGCGCTCGACACGCTCGGACCCGCGAGCCGGGACGCGATCGTGATGAAGGATTTCCAGAACATGAGCCTAGAGGAGATGTCGCGCATGCTCGGATTGCCGATCGGCACCGTGAAGTCGCGCATCTCCCGCGCCCGGGTCGATCTCGGCCGCGCGATCGTGAAGCTCGAGGGATTCAAGTCTTGGACGGGGGCGGCTCATGACCTGTGAGCAATTCTCCCAACGCCTCGATGCCTATGTCCGAGGCGATCTGCAGGAGCCCGCGTTCGGCGACTGCGTCGAGCACGAAGCACGGTGCTCCGCTTGCCGAGATCTGGTGCTCGAGCGCTGGGAGGCCGTCTCCTCCGCGCCGCCGGGTGCCGCGCTCGCTCCCGCCTCTACCGTTGCCGGCTCGACCACCGGCGATTCGACGGCCGCCGATTTGACTGGGGGCGCAGCCGGAAGCCACGTCGCAGGCGCGGACTTCTCGCTCGAGCAGGTGCTGGCCCGCACCATCGCCACCGATTGCCACTACATCGAGCTTCGCATCGCCGAGGCGCTCGATGACGAGCTCTCGCCGGAGCAGTTCTCCAATGTCCGCGAGCACCTCCACCAATGCGCGGCCTGTCGCCGCATGCGAGAGATCCTGAGCGAGCTGCCGGAGTGGTACGCCCTTTTCCCCGTGCTCGACCCGGATCGAGCGTTCGTGCGAAGCGTGCTCGACCGCACGATCGGAGCGCAGCCCGGCTTCTTCGATGTGCTGCGGGCGCTCTGGCGTCGGCCCGAAGCGGTGTTCGAGGCGGCGGTCGCTTGCGCCCTGATCACCGCGCTGCTCTTCGGCCGGAGCCAGCCGCAATACGACGAGATCACCGATCAGGCCGAGCGCGCGGTCAGCGAACAGATCCAGCGCGTGTTGCCGGAGCGCGCCGGCGTGCACGGCGTGCGTGATCTCCTCATTCATTCGGGCGCGAGCGTGGCCGAGCTGCTCGCACCGCGCGACGGGTACATCCGACGTCAGGCGGATCACGCCTACGACTCGACGGTCAAGATCTCGTCTTGGATGGAACGCGCGCGTACCGATATCCGTAACGGCGATTACCAAGCGTTGCTTCGCGAATTGGAGCCTGCGCTCAGGCCCTTAGGTCTTTATCCCAAAGAGAAGGCAGAAGAGAAAGGACAGAGCCATGAATGACATGAAGAAATCACCGGGCCTCGCCGGTTTCCTTTCCACGTTGCCCGGGCTGGGACAGGCCTATGTCGGGTATTACACGCGCGGCTTCATCTTCGTTTTGATCTTCGGCGCGTGCATCGCGTCGATGGACCACGCGGAGGGATTGGCGCCATTGCTGGGGCCGTTCCTCGCCTTCT
>CAZZAH010000019.1:6491-19939 GCA_964652115.1 uncultured bacterium
TCGATGGACCACGCGGAGGGATTGGCGCCATTGCTGGGGCCGTTCCTCGCCTTCTTCTGGTGCTTTAACATCATCGACGCGGTGCGCTCGGCGAAGCTGTACAACGCTCATCAGCTGGGTGAGCCCGCCGCGAGCCTGCCGACCGATAGCCCGCTCGTGGGCGGCATCATCCTCCTCGCAGTCGGCACCCTCCTCACCCTGCGCATCACCTTCGACATCGACATGGAGTGGCTCGAGCAGGTCTGGCCGCTCGGTTTGGTCGGCGGCGGGCTCTACCTCGTGTGGAAGTACCAGCGCGCGAAGCAGGATCTGCGGACGCCGGGCCCTTACACCGTCACGCCGCCGCCGATGCCGCGGGACCTGCCGACCGATCCGCCCGAGGAGCGTCGCGAGGCCTAGGCGGGCCGCTTTCCGCTTGCGGGGAACCGCGCCTGTCCGGATGATGACCATGTGATCTCCAAGAGCGCCGAATATGCCGTCCGCTCACTCGCGTACCTCGCCTTGGCGAAGGACCGCTGGGTGCTGAATCGCGAGATCGCCGACGAGCTCGAGCTCCCGCCCCCATTCCTGACCAAGTTGCTCGGAACGCTGACGCGCGAAGGATTGCTGGCGAGTCAGCGTGGGCGAACCGGCGGCTTTCGTCTCGCCCGAGCCCCCGAATCGATTCGTCTGCTCCAGATCGTCGATCCCTTCGATCGTCTGTCGGACCGTCGGCAGTGCTTGCTCGGCCAGTCGGTATGCTCCGAGACGCACTCCTGCCCGCTTCACACCCAGTGGAAGCGCATCCAGGACGACTTCCGTGATCTCTTCGCGCGGACGACGCTGGCCGATGTGATCGAGGACACGCGCGAGGACGGCTTCCCGCGCGCGCGCACCGCCGGCGTGCCCCCTCGGCTCTTTCCGTTGCCTAACATGGGCGCGAGCGGTCGCCTGCCACAGGAGATCAAGGTCGCTCCCACCGCAAAGAAGACGGCGAAGAAGCCGAGCCGTGGTCGCGCCTAGCAGCTCCGGGGTTGACGCCGCGCTCCTTCTCTCGTTCAATGCTCGGTCGCTGGGAGCAAGGCCCAGCTCGCCGCCGAGCCACACTCGACGGACTCTCATAGGGGAGCCGAAAGACGGCTGAGATCTCGCCCGGTGCAGCGGCGCCCAGCGAGGACCCTTGGAACCTGAATTGGGTAATCCCAACGTAGGGAATGAGAGGAAGCGGTAGCACGATTGACCAGTGCCTCCCTCCCGATCCCCCTCCCACGTGCCGGAAAGGACGCTATGCGTGAAGCATGGATCGCCTCTCGTCGAGGCCAGGGCAATGTCAGCCAGATGCACTACGCGCGACAGGGCCGAATCACCGAGGAGATGCTTCACGTCGCGGCCCGCGAGAAGCTCTCGCCCGAGGCGGTGCGCGACGAGGTCGCCCGCGGCCGCATGATCATCCCCGCGAACATCAATCATCCCGAGCTCGAGCCGATGGCGATCGGGATCGCCGCTACCTGCAAGATCAACGCGAACATCGGCAACTCGGCCGTGACCTCGGGGATCGACGAGGAGGTGGACAAGCTCAAGCTTTGCGTCGAGCTGGGCGCGGACACCGTGATGGATCTCTCGACCGGCAAGCGCATCCACGAGATTCGCGAGGCGATCCTTCGTGCTTCGACCGTGCCGATCGGAACGGTGCCGATCTACGAGGCGATCGAGCGCGTGAAGCGCCCCGAGGACCTCACCGCCGAGCTCCTGCTCGAGGTGATCGAGGAGCAGGCGAAGCAAGGGGTCGACTACATGACGATCCACGCCGGCGTCTTGCTCGAGTTCCTTCCGCTTACCGCCAAGCGCATCACCGGCATCGTCTCTCGCGGCGGATCGCTGATGGCGCAGTGGATGATGTACCACCATCAGCAGAACCCGCTCTACACGCACTTCGAGCAGATCTGCGAGATCTTCAAGCGCTACGACGTCAGCTTCTCGCTCGGTGATGGATTGCGGCCCGGCTGCCTGGCCGACGCGAGCGACGAGGCGCAGTTCGCCGAGCTGCGCGTGCTGGGCGATCTGACCGAACGCGCGTGGAAGCACGGCGTGCAGGTCATGGTCGAAGGTCCCGGCCACGTCCCGATGGATCAGATCGACATGAACATCCAGGAGCAGATCAGGATTTGCCACGAGGCGCCCTTCTACGTGCTCGGCCCGCTCGTCACTGACATCGCTCCGGGCTATGACCACATCACGAGCGCGATCGGCGCTGCTCTCGCCGGTTGGTCGGGCGCGGCCATGCTCTGCTACGTCACGCCGGCCGAGCACCTCGGCCTGCCGGATCGTGACGACGTTCGCCAGGGGATCATCGCTTACAAGATCGCGGCGCACGCGGCCGACATCGCTCGCAAACGGCCGGGCGTCCGTGATCGCGACGACGCGCTCTCCCGTGCGCGCTACGGCTTCGACTGGAACCAGCAGTTCGCCCTCTCGCTCGATCCCGAGACCGCGCGGAAGAAGCACGACGCCACGCTCCCTCACGATCACTTCAAGACGGCCGAGTTCTGCTCGATGTGCGGACCGCGCTTCTGCTCGATGCGGATCTCGACCGAGGTCCACGAGAAGCTGCGCGAGGAGGCGGGCCTCGCGAGCCCCAAGGCGGCTACGCCCGACATCCTCGCCATGGCGGAGAAGTACGCCGATGCCGAGCTGCCGACCGTGCTCCGGAGCGAGCATCGCGAGAAGCTGAAGGGTTCGACGATTTCGTAGCGGCGAGCAGGCTGCGCCACCCACGCATGCGGGTTACACTGACGGCGGGGTTACAGCACCTCGCCGTCGGACTCGCGCTCGGTCGCGGCCCGCGGCGCGATCGGAGGAATCGTGGCCCGATGGCCGTACTGGCTTGCCTTCGCCTCCTTGGCCCTCTCTTCCTGCAATGACTCCACCAAGCCGACGCGCGACGCGGGCGATCCGGCCGCCAGACGCGGAGCGGCGCTTTCGTATGACGCGGCGCGCCGGCAGCTCCTCCTCTTCGGCGGGTCGAACGCCGGCGTTGCCAAGAACGACCTCTGGGCCTGGGGCGGCAGCCGTTGGTCTCCGCTCTTCGAGGGTGGCCCTTCTCCGCGCGAAGCGTCCGCGCTCGTGTACGACTCCACGCGGCGGCGTGTCGTGCTCTTCGGCGGCGAGCGCGCGAACGGCGCCTCGATCGAGCCGCTCGGCGACACCTGGGAGTGGGACGGCGCCGCTTGGGCCTTGGCGGCGAACGACGGTCCCGGTCCTCGACGCTCACCCGGCGTCTGCTTCGATTCGACGCGATCGGCCACCGTGCTCTACGGCGGCATCGGCCCCGCGGGAGAAAGCCTAACCGACACCTGGGAGTGGGACGGCCTCCACTGGACGCGACTCGCCGTTCTCGGCGCCGGGGATCACCGGCACTGCGAGCTCCAGCTCGAAGTAGCGAGCCGTTCGCTGCGGCTTCTCTGCGCGGATCTCTCCTCCGGTGTCGGCGAAGGGCCCTACGCGCAAGACGTGTGGCGATGGGATGGCTCGCGGTGGGACTCGGTCGGCGTCGCGCCGGCGCTCCACCTCGAGCGCCACTGGCTCACGCTGCCGGGTGGGTCCGACGCGTTGATCTTCGACGGAGGGGACGGCAAGACCTATCTGCGCAACGCCGGAGCTTGGAGTGAGAGTCCGGCCGCCGGCCCCGGTGTGCGGAGCGGCTTCTCCCTCGCGCTCGACTCCGATCGCGGCCGCGTGCTGCTCTTCGGTGGAACGGGTGCGTCCGGTTCGCTCGATGACCTGTGGGAGTGGGACGGAGGCGCGTGGAGCTTGGTGCGGTGACGCCCGACTACTCGACGCGAGGCTGCCGCAGATAGTCGAGCCACCGCGCGTGGCGTCTTGCGAGGTCGATGTACTCGGACTCGCGCGTCGCTCCCTTGGCGCGCACCAGTCGCGCGAGCAGATTCCGCTCCTCGCTCGACCACTCGCGCCAATCGGGAATCCGCGCGACCAAGGGGGCGAGGCGGCGGAAGGCCTCTTGCTCCGGCCCACGCGCGCGAGAGAGGGAGCGCAGACCGAGGCGCTTCATCGCCTCACGCTCGGCCCAGAGGAGCGCGCGGCCGCGATCACCATTCCAGCGCTCGCTGATCCAGCGCGTGGTCGCGAGCCCGATGCCTCCGAGCGGGAAGAGCCCCGGTTCGCTCACCTCGGGTGGGGCCCAAGCGAGATCTTCGTTCACCAACCGCTTCAGCACGGAGACGGGCGCGCGGTAGGCGCGATTGCCGGCGCGCCTCGATCGCTCGCGATCGGCGAGGGCGCGCAGGCTCGGATCCAAGGAGCGAAAGCCGAGCTTGTCGTAGAACCAGAAGGCGCCCGACTCGATGCCTTCGTCGTTGCCGTACCCGGCCTGGAGTCGCGGCACCCAGAACCACTCGGCGCCGTATAACTGGGTGAAGGTCCGAAGCAGCTGCGAGTAGACGAAGGCGTTTTCCCCAGCGCGGAAGGTGTCGTAGATGTTGAGGCCGACCTCGCACACGCGGCCGACCACGCTCGACAGGGCATAGCCGATCGGCACGCCGTTCTTCACCAGGAACTGGCCGTAGAGCCCCTCCACCAGCAGCCGTCGCGTCGGACGTACGCCGAAGCAGTAGATCTCGAGGCCTCGCTCGGCCTGCGCGCGGACGACATCTCTTTCCTCCGGATGACAGAGGGGATAGAGCTCGCGATTGCGCACCGACATCGCCGACTTCATCCAGCGAATGGCGGAGCGCGCCTCGCTCAACTCCAACCGCTCGACCGGGAGAGGGCGACGGATCTCGACCGAGAGATCGAGGGCTTCGCGCAGCAGTGGCTCGCCGTGGAAGTACGGCGTCCTTCGCTTCCGGATCGACAGCGTGCGCGTGTCCTCCGCGCCGCTGAGCGTCCAGCGGATCGGAAGGCGAAGTCGATCGAACAGGATCTCCCGAGTCTGCTCCGCCAAACCGCTTCCCTCGAGCAGGTGATAGAGGGTCTCGAGGTCGGTCGACTCATGAGGTCCGCGCGCGGCCATGAGCCAGTCGTCGACCTCGATGCGATCGTCGTCGATCCCGGGCACCTCGGCGGAAGCGGCGCAGAGCGCGACGAGCTCGAAGAAGGGGGAGGAATCATCGAGCTCCTCCCATGCGACCTCGAAACGACCGGGGTAACTCTGAAGCAGCTCGCGCAGCATCGACCAAGAGTAGGTGTGGACGTTGCTCGTTCCGGGAAGGCCGGAGTCGCGGAGCGCTTCCGGGTCGTCGAAGTGCGCGACGCGCTTCGCGACCCGACCGAGTGCGCGATCGGCCAGCGCCAGTGCCTCGGCATTGTCCGGATAGGCGCGCAGGAAGAGCAGAAGCTCGTGGTACCGAAGGAGGAGCTCGGGATCCTCGACGCGCGCCGCCTCGATCTCGGTGATCCAGCGACTGCGCTCCGCTCCCGCCTCGGGGCCGTAGCTCGAGCGGATGCGCTCAAGCGCTTCGACCGCCGCTTCGACGCCGCTCATGCGCTCAAGAGGCGAGCGCTTCGCGAGAGGGTTCGCCCATCCGTGAGTCCATCTTTCGCTGCTGCATGATGAAGGCGTAGGCCGGACCGCGCGCGAGGAGCTGCAGGCTCCGGCAAGTGCCGCGCTGCACCAGGCCCGGCTTCATCAGCCTCTCGCTCCGAAGCGCCGCTTGCGCGATCGCCCGCGCCCAGGGATTGGAGCGAAGGAAGGTCTTCTTCATGTGGAAGGCTTCGTGTCCCGCGAAGACGAGATCGATGACGTGGCGCACCTCTTCCATGAAGTCGGAGAAGGAAGCGTTTCGCGGCACCGCCACGGAGACGCCCGCCAGGATGTTCGAGAGGAACTCCTCCGGGCTCGCGCCCGGCGCCATCGTGTAGCCCTTCGCGACTTGCCCGGTGTGCGAGTCGGAGGTGGCGACGAGTTGCTTGCCGTACCGCTTGGCCAAGGTCGCGGTGCGATGGTTGAGCTGCGGGATACGCCCCGCGTTGAGCTCGATCACCGGGAAGCGCGCGATCAGCTGCTCCACGCGTTCGAGGCTTCCGCGTTCCCCTCGCTCGAACCAGAAAGGATGGTTGTACGCGTGATAGAGGCGGTGGTCGCGACAGTAGGTAAGGAAGTCGTCGAGCGAGTGACGACGTCGCGCGAGATCGAGGAACTGCTCCATCGTCACGCCGAGCACATTGACGTGCACGGTGTGACCGATCGACGGATCCTTGAGCTTGATCTCGACCCCGCGAACGAGCGGAATCGGAGGAGCGTCGCCGTACTCGCGCGCGAGCTCCTTCTCCAACGCGAGGATGCCGCGCATCGTTTCGTGGTCGGTCAGGGTGAAGAAGCCCATCCCCTTCCGCACCGCCTTGTCATAGAGCGCGCGCGGCGAGAGCTGCGGCAGATTGAGCACGTCGTAAGAGAAGTTCGAGTGGAGGTGAAGATCGGCTCGCTTGTACACCAGCCCTTCGCGATAGGCTGAGCCGGCGATCGGATTCTGAATGCTCCTCAAGACTTCGGGGGGCATGCTGCGAAACCACCTTTCGTGCGCTCGATCGGACAGACGCTCCGCAGCCCGGCATGGCGAAGCGTCGGAGAAGGCGCGGAGCTCGAAATTTCCGGACAGCAACCGCGGAGTCTATCAAAAGCGAGATCGGCTGCCGGGTGGCTTTCTGGAGAAGTCTCTTGGCCAGACTAAGTTGCTGTGATATTGGGAGTTGCAGTGGAGGTGGGACATGTCCGAAAGAGCGCGGCGAGCCGTCGGACGAATTCACCGAAGGGTGAAGCCGGCCGTGCCCTGGCTGCCGTTGGTCGGGCTGGTGCCTTCCTTCCTGCTCGCGAGCTGGTCGCTCACGCAGCCGTGGGCCAAGGGCAGAGCGTTTCTGGTGTGGGGGATCTCGCGGAGCCCGGGCGCCACGCTCCTCATCATCGTCACCTTGCTCGGCATGGTGGCGTCGAGCGTGGCGGTGGCGACGCGAGGTCGTAGGCACGGTCCGGCGGCGGTGCTTCATCTGGTGTCGGGCTTCGTGATGGTCGGCGTTGCCTTCGTCGCCTTTCACATGATCCGCAGCGCTCCGGTCAAGGCGCTCGGGTTCATTCCGGTTGCCTCCATCGGACCGGGACGTGGACTGCGGGCCTTCCTGCTGGCGTCTTGCCTGGTGCTGCTGCTCGGCGTGATCGAGGCGATCGTCGCCTGGAGCGGGCGCGGATCGGAGCGTGCGACCGCGCGCTTGCTCGAGCACGCGGCCGCACCGGTTGAGCATCCCCTGGACTAGCCGCGCACCACTCGGCCCAGCCCACTCCTTCGCCACAGCTCGACCGCGCTCCCCAGCACGACCAAGAAGAGCGCGAGCGAGATCAGAATCGTCGGCGCGGCCGGGAAGTCGAACTGCACCGAAGCGACCAGACCGAGCATGCAGGCGAGCCCCGCGAAGCACCACCCGATCACGAGCGCGCGACCCGCGGTCGGCGCCGCGATGAGCCCGGCCACCGCCGGGATCACCAGCAACCCGAAGACGAGCAGCACGCCCGCGATCTGCACCGACGACGTCACCACGAATCCGAAGAGGCCGTAAAAGAGGAAGTCCCACAGGAAGAGGTTCCGTCCCTTCCTGCGTGCCCCCTCGGGATCGTTCGTGATCTCGAAGAAGGGCTTCCGAAGCAGAGCGTGGACTCCGCCGATGATCGCGTAGAGCACCGCGGTCTTGACCACGTGCGCCGGATTGACGGTGAAGAGACTCCCGACCAGCGTCTCCTTCAGATGCTCGGGCCCGGCGGGACTCTTCTCGAGCACGAGGAAGACCGCGGCTTGCGCGGTCGCGAAGACGATCCCGATGAACGCCTCGAGCGGCGCGCGCTGCTCCTGGCTCCGTAGCCAGGCAAAGCTCGCCGCGCCGACCAAGGTCATCCCGAGCGGCAGCAGGTAGGACGCCACCGGGTTCTCGTGCAGGTGGAAGATCACTGCCAAAGCCACGCCGAGCGCCGCCATTTGCGCGAGCGCCAGGTCGACGAAGATGACGCCGCGCCGAACGACGTGGAAGCCGAGATAGGCGTGGATCCCCGCCAGCACCAGGCTCGCGACCAGCGCGGTCCAAAAGAACGACAGGCCGAACGCCTCCATGAGCTCCTCCTAATTCCCTTGAGTCGAAGTGGCTCCGGCCGCGGCACGGCGAAGCTCGTCGAACAGCGAATCGAAGTGGGCGAGGTAGCTTTCGGCAGTCACGTCCTCGCAGGCCGCGCCCACTCGCGCCACCGTGATGCCGGTCGCGCGCGCGAGAAACTTCCCTGCGTCCTCGGAGAAGTACGGCTCCTCCAGCACGAGCAGCGGGTGCGTCGACTTGATGATCCCGATCACCTCGTCGAGGTGCTTGCCGGTCGGCGGAATCCCCGGGACCGGCTCGATCGTCGTGACCACGTCCAGTCCGAGGAACTGCGCGAAGTAGGTCCACGACCGGTGGTAAGTGACCACGCCCTTGGACGGGAGCGCCGCGACGATCGACTGCCCCTTCGCCGCGGTGGCGGCGGCCGCTTCGCCGAATTGCCCGGCCCGCGCGGCGAAGTCGGCGGCGTGCGTAGGATCGACGCGACCGAGCGCATCGGCGATCGTGCGCGCCACGATCGCGCCGTTGCTCGGATCGAGCCAGTAGTGAGGATTCCCGTCCGGGTGGACGTCGCCCATCGAGGCATCGACCTTGCCGGCGGGTCGCTCGAGCACCGGAACGCCGGTCGAGCAATCGACCACGCGCACGTCACGCCCGTGTGAACCTTCGACGATGAGGTCTGCCCATTGATCGAGGCCGAGCCCGACCTTGAGGTAGAGCTGCGCCTTCGAAACGCGAACCATGTAGGACGGCAGCACCTCGACGTGATGCGGATCGGCGTTCGGCCGGCAGATGGCGGAGACGTCGACGAGATCGCCGCCGACCGAAGACGCGATCGAGGCCAGGTCGGTGGTCGAGGCCACGACACGCACCCGGTCGTCGGCCTGCGTGGCTCCCGCCCCGAACAGAGCGAGGCCGAGCACCAGCGCGGTGAAAGAGCGGATCACTTGCTTCAAAGCATGCATGGGGTCGCTCTCCTTAGAATTGATGGGCCTTGTGCGGCCCCATGGAATAGAGGATGCGGAGCGTAAAGGTCTGCACGGCGGGGCCTTCGTCCGGTGTGAGGCGATTCCAATCGGCGCGGAGCGCGGTGGTCTCCTCCATGAGCGAGTAGCCGGCGAAGAGTCCAAATGCCTTCGCGTCGGCCGCCCCTTCGTCGGCGAGCTCGAACCGCTCGAACGACGCGCCGACGTTGTAGCGAAGTCCAAAGTTGTAATCGGCGAAGAGGTACCCGCCGGTCGCGCTCCGCGTGTCGATGTCGTATCCGTCGGAGCGTGGCGTCGCCACGTCGCGCGAGAGGTGAAGGCCCTCCGCCTGCAGCACGAAGTACGCCTGGGGCGAGCGCCACAACTTCGCCTTGGCATCGACGCCGACCACGGTCGTGCGAGCGCCGGCCGCCACGTTGTTCGTGCCGCTCACCGCCGATACTCCGAGGTCGAGCGCCGATCGATCGCCGAGCATCGAGAAGGCCGACAACCTGCCGAGGGCGGCAGGTCGCGGCTCGTCACGCTTCGGATCCTCGGCGAAGCCCGCCTCCGAGTCGTCGGTGCCGCGAAAGGTCGAGCCGGCGAGCCAATCCGCGGACGCGTTGATCGAGACGTCGCCCGCCACGGCGAATCGCCTCGAAAGGGAGAGCCCGGTTTCGTTGAGCGACTCCTCGCCCGGCAGATACTCGGCGAGGACGTGGAAGCGTTCGGCGAAGGGGTAGGTGTGCGGGTGAGCCGGGTTCAGCCGGCCGAAGTCGCAGCGGTACTTGCCCCCCTTGAGCGCGAGCCCGGCGGGGAGCCCGCGATTCAGGACGAAGAACCCTTCCTCGAGCTCGATCCCTTCGGACGCGAGGCTCGCGATGAAGGTGCCCCGGGCATAGGGATTGAGCGCCGCGTCGAACACGAGCTCGGTCTCGCCCACGTCCATCTGCAGGCGATCATGGTCGGGTCGTGACGCGTCGTCGGAGTAGGTCACGACAGGCTGCCCGATGACCGAGATGTCGGGATTGACGACCCCGGCGTGAAGCTCGAGTGGCCAGAGCAAGACGACAAACCAAGGGCAGCGGCGGAGAGCCGCGCCGATTCTGGTTCGCAAGGTGGAACCCTCCTCTTTGGAGCTAGGCCGTTTTGAGGCGAGATCGCTCCGGCGCGCGAACACGTCGCGGCCGAGCGCGTAGAGCGACGTCGCGAGCGAGTCGACGCCGGTGCCTGCGGATGGGTTAGCTCGAGAAGGGCGGAGGAGCGCGGGATGCCGCTGAGGTCGGGCGGCCTTCGGACGCGGAAGGGCTCGGTTCGGACAACAGAGCCAACTGCGCTTCGCACGGAGGTGGCGCGGTCGGCGCTTCCGAGTACCAGGAAGACGCCGCGTTGTGGAACGCGGAGCAGACGAGGCAAGAGTGGCCCGCGTCCGTCGCGTCGCTCCCGCAGTCGCCCTCGTGAATGTGGTGTGCGAGGTCGGCGGGAACGAAGGCAAGGATCGCGAGCGTGAGGAGCAGGCAGAGGGCACGGCCGAGGAGCGCGGGCCTGAAGAGGCCGCCGGGACCTTCGCTCGTGCCTAGGTGCCTCTGGCGCATCGGCGACAGCGTGGCAGTCGCCGGCTCCGGTGGGAAGGTACGCCGCGAGAAAAATTCTCTAGCTTGAAACGATACAGGTCTAGACCTAGTCTAACGCGCATGGCTCTAGACCCGGTTTCCATCCTGCTCAGTCACGGCATCCAGCCTTCGGCGCAGCGCGTCGCCGTGGCGAGCTACGTGCTCGAGACCGAGGACCATCCCTCGGCCGACCAGGTCTGGGCCAAGGTTCGAAACCGCTTTCCGATGATCTCTCGGGCTACGGTCTACAACACGCTCAATCTCTTCGTGGAGAAGCAGCTCCTCCGCGAACTGATCCTTGCCGAGGGGAAGGTCGTGTTCGACCCGAAGCTCGACGCGCACCACCACTTCGTCGATGACGAGTCGGGGGCGATCCTGGACATCCCTTGGACCGCGGTCCAGGTGACCGGCATTCAGGCACTCGATGGCATCGAGGTTCGCGAGCACCAGGTGGTCATGCGCGGGAGGCGGAAGCACTAGGTTCTTTTCGTTGGTAAAATAGACGAAGTCTAATGTTAGATTAGTCTTAAAGTGGAGGCTAAAGCATGCTTACAGTTGGAGATAGGTTTCCGGAATACCGCCTGAAGTCGGTCGTCAGCATCGACATGGGGAAGGAGTTCACCGATCTTTCCTCGGACTCGCACAAGGGCCACTGGCGGGTGCTCTTCTTCTGGCCCATGGACTTCACCTTCGTCTGCCCGACGGAGATCGCGGAGTTCGGCCGCTTGACGCCGAAGTTCGCCGAGCTCGGCGCGCAGGTCCTCGGGGTGAGCTCCGACACCCACTGGGTGCATCTGGCGTGGCGGAAGCAGAACCCTAGCCTCCGTGAACTGGGCTGCCCCATGATGGCCGACACCAAGCGCGAGCTATCGACTGCTCTCGGGATCCTGCACAAGGTGGACGGCGTGCCGCTGCGCGCGACCTTCGTCGTCGATCCGGAGGGGATCATCCGTCACGTCAGCGTGAACGACCTCGACGTGGGTCGGAACGTCGAGGAGACGCTCCGCGTGCTGGCCGCGCTTCAAACCGGCGAGCTCACGCCCTGCAACTGGAAGCCGGGCGCTCCGACGCTCGGGGTGGCCTAGTCGCTTCAGGCCTGAAAGGAAGGAACCGATGTACAAGAGTCCTAGCTCGCTTGCTGAACCCGTTCGCGCGCGCGTCGCGCAGTCGTTGAATGACCGGTTGGTCGACGGGCTCGATCTGCACAGCCAGATCAAGGTCGCGCACTGGAACGTGAAGGGGCACATGTTCGCGTCGGTGCATCCGCTCTTCGAGCAGTTCGCCATCGCGCTCGCTGCCTTCAACGATACGATCGCGGAGCGGGCGGTCACGCTCGGCGCAGTGGTGAAGGGGACCACGCGTCAGGTCGCGAGCGCTTCGCGTCTCCCGGAGTATCCGGCCGACGCGGTCCGCGACATGGACCACATCGCCCATCTCGCGGATCGCTTCGACAGCTATCTGTCAGGGATCAAGGAGACGCGCAAGGTGGCGGAGGAGTCGGGAGACATCGACTCGGTCGATCTGATGACCCAGGTCGTGACCGAGTTCGAGAAGAACACCTGGTTCCTTCGGGCTTCGCTCGAGCACTAGAAGGCGGCGGTGAGCTCCAGCGCGGCATAGGTTCGACGATAGCCGCGGCCCGTCTCCACGTTTCCATCCGAGTGGCCGGCTCGTGCCTCGACGCGCACGGGTCGGCCTCTCCATATCAGTGCTCCGGAGTAGGCGAAGTAAGGCGTGAAGTCGCCCGGAGCTTCCTTCGCCCACCCTCCATCGCCGGTCGCGACTAAGGTAACGACGCGATCGGGGTTGATCTCCATCTCCAGGCGGCCGTAGCCCGCGCGATAGTCGTCCGGGGTCCAGATGCCGTTCGGAAGATCGTGGCGGAAGTTCAACGATTGCGCGCCGATCTCCGCGAAGAGCCGAGGTCGCCGCGGAAAGACCGAGTAGCGCACGCGGCCGCGCAGATTTCGCCGGTCGTTTCGATCGGAGTAGCTGGCGTAGTCGCCCGACACGATCACGGTCGTTCGATGCTCGGGCCGATAGGTCACGCCGCCGCCGACCAGATCGCCGAGGATTCGCTCGGGAGTGGTTTTGTAGCTGAAGAGCGCGAAGTGCGAGTAGCCGAGGTCCAAGCGAACACGATCGCTCGCGAGCCAGCCGAGGTTCAGATCGTCCTGCAGCGGGAAGTAGTCGGCTCCGCGAGGACGTTCGATCGCCGCCTGCATCGTCGCCGACGCCACCCATCGCCGGTGAAGGCGGACGTCGCCTGACGCGAGCACCCACGAATCGCGCACGTCGTCCGAGTCGGGCAGGCTGAAGCGATTGCTCAGCGCGCCCACCCGCAAGTGTCCGCGATAGGCGACCGGAAACTCGAAGACGAGCTTCGCCGATTCGGTGGCGAAGTCATCCGAGTCCTCGGCGTAGTCGAAGGAGGAATCGACGCGCCGCCGCCACTCGTTCAGCACCAGCTCACGCAGGTCTGACGCCGCGGGCGACGCCGCGCCCGCCTCCTCCTGGCGCTCGAGGCTTTGAAGCGCAAGATCGTCGCGTCCACCCCAATGCTGCGCCCAGGCCAGCCCTTCCCATCCGTCGTGAAGCTTGGGGTCTGTGAGCGTGAGCGGCGCGAAAAACGAGGCGGACTTTTCGTGATCACCGCGCCAGTTGTGCAGCATCGCCAGGCCGAGCTTCGCGTCGCGGTGGTCGGGATGATCCCGCAGCAGGGACTCGTAAGCGTGGACCGCCCGCGTGCTCTTCCCCGACCATGCGAGCATGCGCGCTTCGCCGAAGCGGGCGTCGGCGTCGT
>CAZZAH010000020.1:0-5381 GCA_964652115.1 uncultured bacterium
GTTTTCCCCGGCAGCGTTGCCCCGCGTGGGGTGGTGAAGGGCGAAGGAGGCTGTGATGCGGAGGAAGATTTCGATCGTCGGCGCGGGGAATGTGGGCGCGAGCTGCGCCCTCTACGTGTCGGAGATGGAGCTCGGTGACGTCACCCTGATCGACATCGTCGAAGGTGTGCCGCAAGGCAAGTCGCTCGACCTCTTCGAAGGGAGCCCGGTGCGCGGCGCCGACGCGCGGATGACCGGCTCCAACAGCTATGACGACCTCGCCGGCTCGAACGTCGTGGTCGTGACCGCCGGCTTCCCGCGCAAGCCCGGCATGAGCCGCACCGATCTTCTGAACAAGAACGCCGAGATCATCGGCACCGTGGCCGAGGCGATCCGCACCAAGGCGCCCGACGCTTTCGTCATCGTGGTGACCAATCCTCTCGACGTCATGACCTACTACATGTGGAAGAAGACCGGCTTCCCGCGCGAGCGCGTGATGGGGATGGCCGGCGTGCTTGACTCGACGCGCTTCCGCTCGTTCATCGCGGCCGAGCTCAACGTCAGCGTGCAGGACGTGATGGCGATGGTGCTCGGCGGACATGGCGACGCGATGGTTCCTCTGACCAGCTACGCGACCGTCGGCGGCATGCCGGTGACGCAGCTCATCCCCGAGAAGCGTCTGGCCGAGATCGTCGATCGGACCAAGAACGGCGGCGCCGAGATCGTGGCGCTCTTGAAGACCGGATCGGCCTACTACGCGCCCGCCTCGTCCGCGGCGCAGATGGTCGAGGCGATCCTGAAGGACAAGAAGCGCGTCATTCCGGTCGCGGCCGGGCTCACCGGACAGTACGGCCTCTCGGACCTCTACTTCGGCGCGCCGGTCGTCTTGGGCGAGAAGGGGGTCGAGAAGATCTTCGAGGTGCCGCTGACCGCGTCCGAGCGCGCGGCGCTCGAGAAGTCGGCCCAGGAGGTCAAGGCGGCCATCGCAGAGCTCCCGGCCTAAACGCGCCGATGGTTCTTGGGGTCATTCCGGCGCGCTTCGGATCGACCCGGTTTCCGGGCAAGGCCTTGGTCTCTCTTCACGGCCGACCCTTGATCGAGCATGTGCACCGGAGAGCCTCCCGTATCCGCGGATTGGACGAGCTTCTCGTCGCCACCGATGACGAGCGCATCGCGGAAGCGGTGCGCCGCTTTGGCGGCCGAGTCGAGCTGACCCGCGCCGATCACTCGACCGGCACCGATCGCATCGGTGAGGTGGTCGCGCGGCGCGCGGTTGCTGACGGTGCTCCCGACATCGTGGTGAATCTCCAGGGGGACGAGCCGCTCCTTCCGTTCGAGTCGGTGAGCGAGCTCTTGGCGCAAATGAAGGCGTCGCTCGCCGAGGGCGATGCCGGCCTTCGCGGCGCGGCGATGGCGATCTGGACCTTGGCCGCGCCGATCGAGGATCCCGCCGAGCTTGCGCGTCCGTCGGTGGTGAAGGTCGCGCGCGCGCACGACGGCCGCGCGCTCTACTTTTCTCGCGCGCCGATTCCGCACGGGGCCGTCGCCATGCAAGACCGAGATCGCGAGCGCGACTCGATCCGCGTGCGCGACGTCAGCGACGTCGCCCTGAGGCACATCGGGATCTACGCCTTCACGCGCGCGGCGCTCACCCGCTTTCTTTCGCTTCCTCCGTCGCCCCTCGAGCGATTAGAAAAGCTCGAACAGCTGCGCGCGCTCGAGGGCGAAATTCCGATCCAGGTCGTACTCTCGACAGCGGGGAGCCCCGGAGTCGATACTCCGGACGATCTCGACCGGCTCCTTGAACGCTATCCCACCGCGGACGCGTTCGAGGCCGCGAAGGAGTGAGCCAGGGAAGAGCCACCAGAACCTAAAGACCTCGCACACGAACGACCACGTCGCGGTCCGTCGCCGGGCCAGGGGAGCCGATGGAAAGGGAACAACGCTTCGTCTTTGTCACCGGGGGCGTGGCCTCATCTTTGGGTAAGGGAATCGCGGCCGCGTCGCTCGGACTCTTGCTGAAAGAGCAAGGTCTCTCGGTCACGCTGCAGAAGTTCGACCCCTACCTCAACGTCGACCCGGGCACGATGAGCCCTTACCAGCACGGCGAGGTCTACGTCACCGACGACGGCGCGGAGACCGACTTAGATCTCGGCCACTACGAGCGCTTCACCGATGTCGACCTCGGGAAGAACCACAGCGTCAGCGCGGGCCAGGTCTACGACACCATCATCCAGCGCGAGCGACGCGGCGACTATCTCGGGCAGACGGTGCAGGTCATCCCTCACGTCACCGACGAGATCAAACGTCGGATGGTTCAAACCGCGCGGGAGTCAGGCACCGATGTTTCGATCATCGAGATCGGCGGAACGGTCGGCGACATCGAAGGGCTGCCGTTCCTGGAGGCGATCCGACAGCTTCGACTGGAGCTCGGTCGGAACCGGACCATCTTCCTGCACGTGACGCTCGTGCCGTACCTCCGCGGCGCGCAGGAGCTCAAGACGAAGCCGACCCAGCACTCGGTGAAGGAACTGCGCGAGATCGGCATTCAGGCCGACATTCTGCTCTGTCGCTCGGAGGTGCCGCTCTCGGGCGAGCTTCGCGACAAGATCGCGCTCTTCTGCAATGTGCCGGCGCGCGGCGTGATCGAGGCGCCCGATGTCCGCTCGATCTACGAGGTGCCGTTGGTGCTGCATCGCGGCGGCATGGACGCGCTCACGCTCGATCTGCTCGACCTCAAGGCGCCTAAGCCGATCGATCTCTCGCGCTGGGAGAAGATGGTGCGCGCGACCCTCGATCCGCATCGCCGCGTGCGCATCGCGATCTGCGGGAAGTACACGCACCTCCACGACGCCTACAAAAGCATCATGGAGTCGTTCATCCACGCGGGCGCGGCCAACGACGTGCAGGTCGATCTCCACTGGATCGAATCGTCGTCGCTCGAGGAACAACCGGCGGCTCGCGTGCTCGACGGGGTCGACGCGCTGCTCGTACCCGGCGGCTTCGGCGGTCGCGGGATCGAGGGGATGGTGCGCGCGATTCAGCATGCTCGCACCACCGGCCTGCCCTTCCTCGGCATCTGCCTCGGACTTCACTGCGCGGTGATCGAGTACGCGCGCGACGTCTGCGGGCTCGCCGGCGCCAACTCGAGCGAGTTCGATCCGGAGACGCCGCATCCGGTGATCGACCTGATGGAAGATCAAAAGGACCTGACGCTGAAGGGCGGGACCATGCGGCTCGGCGCGTATGCCTGCGACCTTCTGCCCGGCAGTCGCGCGCGCGAGATCTACGGCGTCGATCAGATCAGCGAACGCCATCGCCATCGCTACGAGTTCAACGACGCCTTCCAGGAGAGGATGGAGTCGAAGGGGATGCGCTTCAGCGGCCGCTGTCCGACCAACAACCTGGTCGAGATGCTCGAGGTCCCGGACCACCCGTGGTTCATGGCGGTGCAGTTCCATCCCGAGCTCAAGTCGCGCCCGCAGCGCCCGCATCCGCTCTTTCGGGATCTCGTGCGCGCCGCGCTGACTCACCACGAGCAGGCCGCCGGGACGACGACCCATGCGTGAGCGGCCGCGCGTCCTCGGCGCGCCGTTGGCGCCGGAGGAGCTCTTCGTCATCGCCGGTCCCTGCGTGGTCGAAGGGCGCGACATGCTGCTCGACGTCGCCGGAGCCTTGCGCGAGCACTGCAGGCGGCTCGGCGTGCGCTTGATCTTCAAGGCCTCGTACCGGAAGGAAAATCGGAGCGCGCTCGCGTCCTACACCGGGCCGGGCGACGCGGAAGCGCTCGCGCTGCTTGCCGAGGTGAAGCGAGAGCTGGGCGTAGCACTTCTGACCGATGTCCACAGCACCGAAGAGGTGCCGGCCGCGGCCGCGGTGGTCGACGTGCTTCAGATACCGGCGTTCCTTTGCCGGCAGACGCGACTTCTTCAAGCCTCGGCTCGCTCCGCGCGCGTGGTGAACGTGAAAAAGGGGCAGTTCATGGCGCCCGACGACATGGCGCGCGTGGCGGAGAAGGTCAAGGCCGCGCGGCCCGACGGCGAGCTCTGGTTGACCGAGCGCGGCGCGAGCTTCGGTTACCACAACCTCGTGGTCGACATGCGCACCTTCCCGATCCTTCGAGAAAACGCGGCCGCCATCGTCTACGACGTGACCCATTCGCTCCAGCATCCTGGGGTGGGTGGCGATCGACGCTTCGCGCTGCCGCTCGCGCGGGCCGCGATCGCCGCGGGGGCCGATGGGCTCTTCTTCGAAACCCATCCCAATCCGGCGAAGGCGCTCTCCGATTCGACCACCCAGCTGCCGCTCGCGGGCGTCGGTGCGTTCCTCGAGGAGATGGTCGAGTGGAAGCGGCTGCAGGCCCGCTTCATCGATCGACCCGACGAGATCGGGATGCCGTGACCGGAGCGCCGGGACACGACCTGCAGGCGCTGCTCGAGGTCGCGCGCGGCGCGCTCGCGGCCGAGGAGGCGGGGCTTCGCTCTCTTCGCGCGGTGATCGAAACGCAGGCCTTCTCCGACGCGATCGAGTTTTTGCTCTCGTGTCGCGGGCGTCTGCTCGTAAGCGGGGTGGGGAAGTCGGGGCTGATCGCGCAACGCATCGCCGCCTCGCTTCGTTCGACCGGGACGAAGGCGGTCTTCCTTCATCCGACCGACGCGGTGCACGGCGATCTCGGCTTGGTCGAGCCCGGCGACGTCGGCATCTTCCTCTCGAAGAGCGGCGAGAGCGCGGAGCTTCTGCCCCTCCTCCCGATCTTTGAGCGCCTTCCGGTGCCGTACCTGGCGGTGACCTGCGCGCCGAGCTCGCGCCTCGCGCGCGGTGCCCGAGTATCGCTGGCGCTGGGACCACTCGAAGAGGCGGGGCCGATCACGGTCGTTCCGACGACGAGCGCCACCGTCTTCTCTGCGCTCGGCGACCTGCTCCTCACGACCCTCTACGTCGCGCGCGGCTTTCGCCCCGAGGATCTCGCGTTCCTCCATCCGGGCGGCGTGATCGGTTCGCAGGTCACGACCACGGTAGGCGAGGTGATGCGCAAGGGCCGGGACCTTCCGCTCGTGCGCGACGACGCGACCTTGCGCGACGCACTGGTCGAGATGATCGCGAAGAAGCTCGGCCTCACCTCGGTGGTCGATTCAAACGGCTGTCTGGTCGGCATCCTCACCGACGGCGACATCCGCCGCATCGTGCACAAGCACGGGCGCATCGATGATCTCTCGGTGGCCGAGGTCATGACGCGCAATCCGCGCACGATCGAGGCGGGCGCTCTGGTCGCGCGCGCGGTGTCGGCGATGGAGCTCAACCCGGCGGGTGCGATCACGGCGCTTCTCGTCGTCGATGCCGCGGGACGGGCCGAGGGCGTCATCCACCTCCATGATTGCCTCAAGCTCCGCGGCGGCGCCTAG
>CAZZAH010000020.1:5481-11016 GCA_964652115.1 uncultured bacterium
TGGATCGCGCTTGCCGGCTGCGATTTCTTGAGGCTCGAAGGCCGAGAGCGCGAGCGTCTGCTCGATCGGGTCGAGGTCGAAGGCTGGGAGCATTGGACCGCCGCGCGCGCGAGCGGCCGCGGAATCGTCCTCGTCACCGGACACTTCGGTGGATGGGAGCTCCTCGGCGCTGCCTTGGCGCGATGGCTCTCGCGCGAGCCGGAAGGCAAGGGCCGCATGCATGTCCTCTATCGATCGGTCGAGCCGCCCGCGCTCGATCGGGCCATTCGGCGCATCCGCGAGGCGGCCGGCGTGGTTGTCCTTCCGGTGGAGCTGGGACTGGGCGGCGCGGTGCGCGCGCTCCGAGGCGGCCACGTGGTCGGCCTCCTGATCGATCGCGTTCCTCGGGGAACCGCGGTGAGGGGCCGATTCTTTGAACGACCCTGCCGCATGGCGCCGGGCGCGGCGCGCTTAGCGCTCGCGGGCCGAGGCCTCATCCTCCCCGCGGCCTTGTGGAACGAGGCGGACGGCGGCTATCGTGTCCGTTTCTTCCCACCGCTCGATGCCAGCGGGGAAGAGAGTCGAACGCGCGTGATCGCGCTGACCCGCGCGATGAATCGCGCACTAGAGGAGATGATCCGTCGTGCGCCGGAGCAGTGGCCTTGGTTCGAGGATCGATGGAAGGAGCGCCCAGGTCCCCTTTGGGGCGAAAGCGACGCTGCCGATCCTCGCCCTCCTGATCCTGTCTCTGATGGCGAGCTGTAGGCACGACGAGCCGGCGGCGCCGAACGCCTCGGCCGCGAACGCGGCGAATCCGCTGCCGGAGCGCGAGCTCCATGGGCTCGTGATGCGCCAGACCAGCTTGAGCGGCCTCGCCTGGGTTCTTCGCGCGAGGGAAGGGGTGAGCCAGAGCCCCTCCGATCCGGTCCAGCTCACCGACCTCAAGATCGAGTTCTACGACGGGCAAAAGACGATCCGCTCCGTGCTGACCAGCAAACGCGGCGAGATCGACGCGCATGCCACCACGCTTTTGGCGCAGGACTCGGTCGTGGTGGTGACGGCCGACGGAGATCGCCTCGAGACCGACACGCTGCGCTGGGATCCGACGCGCGAGCGCATGACCACGCAGTCGTTCTTCCGCTTCCATCACGGCGTCGACTACCTGACCGGGGTCGGCTTCGACGCCGATCCCGACCTCAAGAGCTACAGCATCACCCGGGACGTGCACATCGTGGGTCGAAGCCAAGACCCGGCGCGTCTGCTCGACGAAGAGGAGCGCCATTGAGCATCGACGAACGCACGCCGGTCGACACGCCGGTCGAAGCGGCCCTCTCCGCGCCTGCCGGCGAGTCGCCCTCCGCGCGGTCCGGCGCGGCGCTCGAGGCCCACGACCTCGTCAAGGAGTACGGCAAGCGGCGCGTGGTCGATGGCGTGAGCCTGCGCGTCGGACCGGGCGAGGTGGTCGGGCTCCTTGGTCCCAACGGCGCGGGAAAGACCACCACCTTCTACATGATCGTCGGTCTGCTCGCGCCGAAGAGCGGCACCATCACCCTGGGGGAACGCGACATCAGCCGCCTTCCGATGTACCGGCGCGCGCGGCTCGGCATCGGCTACCTCTCGCAGGAGCCGTCGATCTTCCGCCGATTGACCGTGCGCGAAAACGTCCTCGCGATCTTGGAGACGCTCAAGCTCTCACGCGATGAGCAGGAGGCGCGCTGCGAGACCCTGCTCAAGGACCTCGACATCTGGCAGCTGCGCGATCGCAAAGGGCTCAATCTCTCGGGCGGTGAGCGGCGGCGCGTGGAGATCAGCCGCGCGCTGGTGACGCAACCTTCCTTCATCCTCCTCGATGAACCGTTCGTCGGCATCGACCCGATCGCGGTGCACGAGATCCAACAGATCATCATTCAGCTCAAAGGACGCGGGCTGGGCGTCCTCATCACCGATCACTCTGTGAGGGAGACCCTCTCGGCCACCGATCGCGCGTACTTGATCTACGACGGCCGCATCCTCCTGACCGGAACGCCCGCCGAGGTGGCGGCCGATGAACGGGCGCGAAAGTTGTACCTCGGAGAGCACTTCCGTCTCTGAATCGACGTGGTGCCGCTTCGCCCTCGACCAGGGGGAGGCGAAAGGAGGCAAGGATGCGCCAGGGGCCGCGACTCGAAGCCAACCTCACGACCGGACTCAGGATTCACCCGGGAGTGCAGCTCGCACTCCGTTTCTTGCAAGTGCCAACCCAGGAGCTGGCCGCGCTGGTCGACCAGGAGCTCCTCTCCAATCCCTTGCTCGAGGTCGACGAGGAGGCGGAGGCGAAGCTCTCCGCGCTCGAGCCTGAGCCGCGGGACGACGCGGAGCAGGAGCCTCGCTTCCTCGACGAGGACGAGCCGCTCGTGCCGCGAGGGCAGCTCGAGATCTTGGAACCGATGGAGTGGAATCCCGCGGCGGAGCCGACCCTCATCGACCAGCTTCGCGCGCAGCTTGTCCTTCGCGTGTCGACGCTCGAGGCGAGAAGGGCGGCCGAGTTTCTGCTCGGGTGCCTCGATGAGCGCGGCTTCATCGGCTGTGAGCTCGCCGAGGCGGCGAAGGAGCTCTCCCTGCCGCTTTCCGCGGTCGAGGCGGGGCTGGCGCTTCTGCAGGAGCTGGAGCCGGCAGGGGTCGGCGCACGCGACTTGAAGGAGTGCCTCCTACTCCAGCTCACCGCGAGAGGACTTGGCGACAGCATGGCCGGGCGCCTCATCCGCGAGCAGTTCGACCCGCTGCTGCATGGACGCTTCGCCGAGATCGGCCGAGCGATCCACGTCAGCCGGGAAGAGATCGACGCCGCCTGCCGCGACATCCGCCGTTTGAGCCCGAGTCCGGGACGTCTGGTCGCCCCGGGAGAGGTGCGCTACATTTACCCCGACTTGGTAGTCGAGCGAGTGACGAACGGCTATGAGGTCTGGGTGAACGATCGCGCGGCGCCGAGACTTCGAATGAACGGTCAATCCCGTCGACTTCTGCAGGAAGTGGAAGGAGCGGGCGAGCAGGAAGCGCGCGAGTTCCTGCGGGAGCGGGCACGATCCGCCCGCTGGCTGATCCAGGCGTTGGAGCGCCGAAGGGAGACGATGCTCCGAGTGATGCGTTCGATCGTGGCGGAGCAGCGGGAGTTCCTCGACAAGGGCATCGCGCATCTGAAGCCGATGACCTTGCGCGCCATCGCCGGTCAGGTCGGCCTTCATGAATCGACCGTCGCCCGCGTCACCTCCGCGAAGTACGTGCAGACGCCGCGCGGAGTCTTCCCGCTCAAGTTTTTCTTTTCCAGCCACCTTGCGACCCAGGGCGGAGAAGAGATCTCGGCCCGCTCGGTGCGCGAGCGCATTCGCGCCATGATCGCGGAGGAGGATCGCACGCAGCCGTGGTCGGACGAAGCGTTGGCTCGCGCGCTCGGAGGCGAGGGAATCCGCATCGCGCGCCGCACGGTGGCGAAGTACCGAGAGCAGATGAAAATCGAACGGGCGCAGCTCCGCCGCAGGGGCGACGGCGGCGGCGGCCATTCGGCAGCAGCCTGATATTCCGAGGAGGAGGGCGAGATGGAAATCACGACCACCGGACGGCGGTACAAGCTCAACCCCGAGGTGAAGGAGTTCGCGGAGAAGCGAATCCAGAAGATCGCGAAGTACTTCGACCGGATCTCGGAAGCGCATCTCGTGCTGGCGGAGGAGAAGTACCGGCAGATCGCCGAGCTCACCCTCCACGCCAACGGCACCGAGCTGATCAGTCGGGAAGAGACGACCGACATGATGAGCTCGATCGATCGTGTCGCGCAGCGGATGGAAACCCAGGTGAAGAAGTACTCCGCGCGCTTGAAGGATCGAAAGAACCGACGCATGGTGCCGACCGGCACAGTGGTGGAAGAGGCCGAGCTGTCGGAGGTGGAGCCGGAAGAGGAGTTCTCGCCGGTCGTCGTGCGCGCGCCGCGCTTCCTCGCGCAGCCGCTTTCGGTCGAGGCCGCGATCAAGGAGCTGCGCGAGCGGGACTGGGAGTTCCTCATGTTCCAGAACGCCAAGAGCACCAAGTGGGCGTTGGTCTACCTCCGCTCCGACGGCAACTTCGGACTGGTCGAGCCCGAGTAGGCGACGATGGATTCGATGACGGTGGTCGAGCTCCTGGCCCGCGCGGGTCAGGAGCTCGAGCTCGAATGCCTGACCGAGCCGCAAGGCCGGCAGCCGATCACAACCGCGGACCTCAATCGGCCCGGCCTCGCCTTCGTCGGCTTCCTCGACAATTTCATGTGGGAGCGGGTGCTGATCTTCGGGCTGACCGAGATCCTCTACCTGAAGCAGCTCAACGCGGAGGTTCGTCGCGAGACGCTCTCGAACGTCCTGCGCTTCGACCTGCCTTGCATCCTGCTTACGCGGAGCCTGGATCCGCCGGCCGACTTCCTCGAGATGGCGCGCGAGCGTTCGATTCCGATTCTCCGCTCGAAGCTCGACACGACCAATCTGGTGCATCACCTCACGAGCTTCCTCAACGATTCCTTCGCGCCGACCACCAGCGTCCACGCCACGCTGGTCGACGTCTACGGCGTCGGCCTCCTCATCACCGGCAAGAGCGGCATCGGCAAGAGCGAGTGCGCGCTCGATCTGGTGGAGCGCGGCCATCGCCTGGTGGCCGACGACGTGGTCACGATCAAGCGGCGCGCGTCGGTCCTGATCGGCTCGGGCAACGAGCTGCTTCGACATTGCATGGAGATCCGCGGCATCGGAATCATCGACGTGCAGTCGATCTTCGGCATCCGCTCGATCCGCGCGCAGAAGCGGGTCGAGGTCGAGGTCAATCTCCAGGAGTGGAACGCCACGACCGATTACGAGAGGGTGGGGATCGAGGATCGACGCACCACCGTGCTCGAGCTCGAGATCCCGCTCGTGATCGTCCCGATCTTCCCCGGCAAGAACATCACGGTGATCGTCGAGACGATCGCCTTGAACTACCTGGTCAAGGCCTACGGCTACGATCCCGCCCGGCACTTCAACGAGCACCTGCTTGAGATGATGCGGCGGAAGGCGAATCTCGAGGTGTTGGCGCGTGATGACCTCGAGTAGTCGGGGACGGAAAGACTGATGGTGCGGGCAATCCTCGTAACGCATGGCGCGCTCGGCGCCGAGCTCAAGAAGACGGCGGAGTCGATCGTCGGTCCGACCGAAGGGATCGTCGTCGTCTCCAATTCGGAGTGCTCGCTCGACGGGCTCGGCCAGCAGGTCGAGCGGCTGCTCGAGAGCGAAGATGGACCGGTCTTCTTCCTCGTCGATCTGATGGGAGGGAGCTGCTCCTTCGCCTGCGACGCGATCCGCAAGCGGCGCGCCGCCACCCATCTCGTGACCGGCGTGAATCTGCCGATGCTGCTCGACTTCCTGCACAACCGTGATCGCGTCTCGCACGAGGAGCTGGCCGCGCGGCTGGTCACGAAGGGGCGGGACGGGATCCAGGCGCGTTGATGGCTCGCGCGCCCTATCTCCTCTTTCGCATCGATGATCGACTGCTGCACGGACAGGTGAGCCTCGGATGGGGCACTCG
>CAZZAH010000020.1:11116-19863 GCA_964652115.1 uncultured bacterium
CGAAGGCTACGAGCTCTTCGTCCAGGACCTCCCGACCAACCGCGCGCGGACGCTCACCCCGGACCTGCTGCTCGCGACCGACGAAGGTTTTTGACGAGGTGGAGACGTTTCTTCCGAGCATCCTCCTCGTGTTGGCGCTGGGCGCCTGGGTCTCGATCGAGGAACGCGTCTTTCCGATCCTTAGGCTGCGCGAGCCGCTGGTCTCGGCCACGCTCGCCGGCGCGATCCTGGGGCAACCTTGGTCCGGCCTCGGCGCGGGCGCGGTCATGCAGGCGCTCTGGCTGTTGCTCGTGCCGTCGGGTGGAAACCTGCTGCCGTCGACCGGCCTCGCCGGCGTGGTGGCGGGAGCGGTGACCGCCTGGGGCGCGCTCCTCCTCGGCGCGGCGGGCCTCTTCGGGAACGGCCGACCGATCATCTTCGGGCTTCTCTTCGGCCTCGTGGCGGCGGACTGGGGACGTCGTTGGGAGGGGAGGCTTCGTCGCGCGAACGAAGCGCGCGAGGAAGCGGCGCTCCGCGGCGCCGAGCCTCTTCGAGCCTCGCTTCTTCGCGCACGCCGAGCGGTGATCCGCGGTGCCCTCGCGCGCGGTTGGATCGTCACCGGCTTCACCCTCGCCGCGGCGGGATTCCTCTATCGAGCGATCTTGAAGACGCGCGGCTTCGAGCCGACGCTCCTCGAAGCGTGGGGCGCCAAGCTGCCGCTGACCGCGATCGGGCTCGGCGTCGGCGCGCTCGGCTTCTCGCTCCGCGGCGGACGACGCGCGTGGATCGAGCTCGCGCTCGGCGTCGGGCTCGGGTGCGTGATCGCGGGGGGGCTCTTGCCATGAAGCTCGGATCGAACACGCTCCTGGCGCTCGAGGCGCTGTACAATGCGCGCGGCCAGCAGCGAGGGGCGCTGGTCTGCGAGCTCGCGCGCGAGGCCGACGCGGAGACGGAAGCTTCGCTTCGCGCCTACTGGACCGAACGCAGCTTTCAGACCCACCCCAACCTTGGTGGCTACGCCTTGGGCGCCGCTTCCACCGAAGGATCGGAGAGCAGTTGGGAACGCGCGCGCACACGGCTCGCGCCGCTCTTCGGAGCGATCGGCGATCGGCTGGTCTACGGCGCGATGGCGCCGGCGGCGCGGCTCCTGGGCCTCGCGCTGGCGGTGCTCTTCCTTGGTCCCTCGGGCAACTGGGGCGCGGGCGAGCGGACCAGCCCGTGGATCTGGGTGCCGCCCTTGACCGTCGTTCTATTGTCCGCGATCGCGGAGTCGTATTGGCGCGGGCGCTCGTTGCGGGTGGGGCGTGGTGGAGAAGCGGCGGTGGTGGCGGAGATCGCGCGGAAGCCGTGGGATCCGTGGATCGGTTCGCTCGCGTCGCTGGCGCGGATCTCGGCCGGCGTGACGCTTGGGCTCTTGGCGATGCGGATCATTCACGCCGGCGCCTTCGCCGATCAAGGCGTACTGCTCGGCGCGACGCTCTTCGGGGTCGCGCTCGCCGCGACGTCGAGGTTCGGTCCGATCGCCTGGGGGCTCATCGCGCTCCTGCTCGCGATCGTGGCGGGTCAGTTCGGAACACCTATCAACCCCTCGCAAGGAGCGCTGCCTTGATCGAGAAGCCAGTCACCGTCACCAACTATCCCGGCATCCACCTCCATCCGGCCGATCTCTTCGTGCGGAAGGCGGCGCAGTTTCGCGCGGAGGTCTGGATTTCGAACGGGGAGATCACGGTGAACGGAAAGAGCATCATGGGCGTTCTGCTCCTCGCGGCGGAAACCGGCACCGTCCTCACGATTCGCGCCGAGGGCCCGGACGAGGAGGACGCGGTGCGCGATCTGGTCGGTCTGGTCGAGTCGAAGTTCGGCGAGGAGAAGAAGCAGTGAAGACCGAGAACCCCGACGCGAAGCGCCGCGTGGGAAAGCGCGGCCCGCTCGAGCCGATCGTTCGCCAAGGCGTGCCGGTCTCCGGCGGCTTGGCGGCCGGCCCCGCCTACCTCGTGTTGCCCGAAGAGGTGCACGTCGACGATCGCCGCATCCAGGCGGGGGACGAGGTCAACGAATCGCGGCGCTTCCGCCTGGCGGTGCGTCGCGCGCGCGACGAGATCCACGCCCTGCGCGAGTGCCTGGTGGGCGAGACCGACGAAACCGGGCTCAAGGTGCTCGACGCGCACCTGCGCCTGCTCGAGGACCAGGAGCTCTTGAAGAGCGTGGTGGCCGCGATCCGCCAGGACCATCTTTCCGGCGCGACCGCGCTCAAGCAGGTTTTCCAGCGGATGATCACCGCCTTCGAATCGGCGGGGACGGAGTACTTCCGCGCGCGCTCGGCCGACATCCGCGACGTGCGTCGGCGAATCTTGAAGCACATGGAAGGGACGCTGAGCGAGCGCTCGATCATTCCCGAAGGCGCGATCGTGGTTGCGCCCGAGCTCTCGCCGAGTGAAAGCGCGGTGCTCGATCCCGAACGCGTGCGTGCGCTCATCACCGATCACGGAGGCGCCACTTCTCACGCCGCGATCCTCGCGCGCTCGCGCGGAATCCCGGCGGTGGCGGGCCTCGGCGACCTCTCCCACCACATCTCGAACGGCGATTGGGTGCTGGTCGACGGCAACCACGGCATGGTGGTGGTGCGTCCCGACAAGGAAGAGCTCCGTCAGTTCGCACTTCGCGAGAAGCGGCTGCGCCGTCACAGCGAGGAGGTCAAGCGCCGCCAGTCGGAGCCCTGCGTCACACGCGATGGGCATCCGATTCGGCTGCTCGCGAACATCGAGTCGGCCGACGACCTCGACAAGGTGATCTCCTCCGGCGCCGACGGCATCGGCCTCTACCGCACCGAGTACTTCTACCTCGCGAGCTCGCATCTCCCGGATGAAGAGGGGCAGGTTCGCGCGTACAAGCAGGTGCTGAAGCGCCTCCGTCCTCGGCCCGTCACCATCCGCACGCTCGATGTCGGCGGCGACAAGTTCGCTTCCTACCTCGGCACCAGCCGCGCGAACAATCCGTTCCTGGGTCTACGCGGCGTGCGCTTCCTGCTCCTTCATCCCGACATTCTGCGGACGCAGCTGCGGGCGATCCTGCGCGCCTCGGTGCATGGGTCGGCGCAGATCCTCATCCCGATGATCAGCTCGCTCGAGGAGGCGCGTGAGGTGCGCCGTCTGGTCGAGGAAGCGAAGGCGGAGCTCTCGCGTGAGGGACAGCCGTTCGACGATCGCATTCCGCTCGGCATCATGATCGAGGTGCCATCCGCCGTGACCTTGGCCGACTTCCTCGCGCGCGAGTCGGATTTCTTCTCGATCGGATCGAACGACCTGATCCAGTACACGCTGGCGGTCGATCGCGGCGACGAGAAGGTGGCGCACCTCTACGACTCGTTCCATCCGGCGGTGCTGCGCGCCCTCGCGAAGACGATCGAGGCGGGGCGAAGGACGGGGATCCGCGTCACCTCCTGCGGTGAGATGTCGGGCGACCCTTACGGCGCGGCGCTCCTGCTCGGGCTCGGATGCACCTCGCTCAGCATGAGCCCACCGCGCCTCGGCGACGTGAAGGACCTGGTCCGCCAGGTCACAATGACCGAGCTTCGCGGCATGGCGGAGGAGGCGATGCGGAAACCGACCGCGGCCGAGGTCCGGCAGGTGCTGCTCGACGCGCTCCGGCCGGTCTTGGGAGAGGAGGGGAGCCTTGGTTGAGCAGGGGATCGCGACGATGAAGGGTTGGCTCATGAGCCTGCCCGACCAGATCCGCTCGGCGCTGATCGAAGCCCGCGAGAACGGTTGGCCCACGGGCGACCTCAAGGGGGACGGGCCGGTCTTCGTCGGCGGGATGGGAGGCTCGGCCATCGCCGGTCGCCTCGCCTCCGCCATCCTCGGCCTGGAGTTGGGCTTTCCGCTCGTCGTTCAAGCGGATCCGACGCTGCCGCGCTGGGTCGGGAAGGGGCATCGAGTCGTCCTCGTGAGTTATTCGGGCAACACCTGGGAGGTGGCCGAGCTCGCCGAGGCGGCACGCGAGCGGGGCATCGACCCCTGGATCATCGCGGGAGGCGGCGCGCTCGAGGCGGTCGCGTCCCCCGGCCGATTCTTTCGCACGGAGCTCGGCATGGCGCCGCGCGCCGCACTAGGCTGGACCCTCACGCCCATGCTCCTCCTCCTGGCGAGAATGGCCGGCGGCTCGGCGGAGCAGGAGCTCCTCGACTCGGCCGATCTCCTGGAAGAGGAGGTCGATCTCTGGGACGAAGGTGGCGCGCACCCGGGCCGGGCGCCCGAAGCGCTGGCCCGCTTCCTCATCGGGCGCACCCCCTTCTTCATGGTCGAAAGCGCGCTTCTGGGGCCGCTGGCCACGCGTTGGCGCTGCCAGCTCCACGAGAACGCGAAGCGCTTCGCCGGCGAGTGCGTGCTGCCGGAGTCGGTGCACAACGAGATCGAAGGCTGGCCCGATCAGGCGAAGCTCGAGTCGCCCTGCGTCGTCCGGATCGAGGGACCGGACCACGCGCGAGGCAAGCGTGCGCTCGTGCTCGAGGCGGCGCGGCAGGAGCTCGAATCTCTCGGCTTCGACTTTCTGACCGTCCCGGCCTACGGTGATGGACGAATGGAGCGGCTCCTCTCGCAGGTGCTGCTGGGGGATCGCGTGAGCCTGGAGCTGGCCCGCCTGACCGGCGTCGACCCGGTTCCGGTGCCCGCGATCGATCGACTGAAGCGCGCGGTGGCGAGCGGCGCGCCGACCAGCGAAGAGGAGAAGCATTGATGAGTGGGAAAGAGAGGCCTCCGGTCGCGATCGTACCGGCGGCCGGAGTCGGAACGCGCCTGAGGCCACATACGCACACCGTGCCGAAGGCGCTGGTCAACGTCGCGGGGAAGCCGATCCTCGCGCACATCCTCGATGGCCTGGTCCAGCAGGGGATCGAGCGCGTCGTGGTGGTGGTCGGTTACATGGGCGACGCGATCCGGACCTACTGTGATCGCCGCTACGCCGGCATGGTCGAGTATGTCGAGCAGCATGAGCGCCTCGGCTTGGGCCACGCGGTCTACCTCACGCGCGAGGTGGTGTCGGACGGCCCGATCCTCATCATCCTGGGCGACACGATCGTCCACACCGACTACGGCGAGTTCGTCTCGGGGCCGCATCCGGTCTTAGGCGTGAAGGAAGTCGAGGATCCGCAGCGCTTCGGCATCGCGCAGGTGAAGGGCGAGTTCGTCACCCAGCTGATCGAGAAGCCGGAGACGCCGGTCGGCAACCTCGCCCTGGTCGGCATCTACTACTTGCCCGAAGCGTCCGCGCTCTACGGCAAGATCGAGCAGCTGATCGGCCAGGACATCCGGACCAAGGGCGAGTACCAGCTGACCGACGCCTTGGCCTTGATGCTCAAGGACGGCTCGCGGATGAAGACGGTCAAGGTCGACGGGTGGTTCGACTGCGGGAAGCCCGAGACGCTCCTCGCGACCAACGAGTACCTGCTGAAGCTCGCGCCGCGGACGCCGGAGATCCCGGGAGTGACCCTGCTTCACCCGGTGTCGATCGATCCGACCGCGCGGGTGACCCGTTCGATCATAGGCCCCAATGTCTCGATCGCGGGTGGCGCCGTGGTGCACAACTCGATCGTGCAGGACACCATCATCAACGAGAACGCCGAGGTGAGCGACATCGTGCTCGAGGCGAGCCTGGTGGGCGAGAACGCCATCGTCCGCGGAGGCTTTCATCGCCTGAACGTCGGCGACTCCTCTGAAATCGACTTCTCGGGCAAGCGGGACGAGCCGCGATTCTTGCCGCAGTCAGAAACTCTCTGATAATTTAGGGGGCCTCTGATAGCTTAGGACCTTTCCGACCGCGGCCAAAAGTTGGACCGCGAGAACGGGGGAGCGAACCCCAGGGAGACGACAATGGCGGACCGGTACCTCATCACCTCGGAATCGGTAGGCCGCGGCCACCCCGACAAGGTCGCGGACCAGATTTCCGATGCCATCCTCGACGCGATGCTGGAGCAGGACAAGCACTGCCGCGTCGCCTGCGAAACCTTGGTCACGACCGGTCTGGTGGTGGTGGCCGGGGAGATCACCACCGCCGCCTATGTCGACATCCCCAAGGTCGTGCGGAAGACGATCAAGGAGATCGGCTACGACGATCCGCGCTACGGCTTCGACGGCGACTCCTGCGCCGTCGTCACCACCATCGATGAGCAGTCGCGCGACATCTCGATCGGCGTCGATCGCGGCGCGGCCATCGATCAGGGCGCGGGCGACCAGGGCATCATGTTCGGCTACGCCACCAACGAGACGGCGGAGTACATGCCGTTGCCGCTGGTGCTGGCGCATCGCATCTCCAAGCGCCTAGGCGATGTCCGCGAGAATGGCGAGCTGTCGTATCTCGGGCCCGACAACAAGTGCCAGGTCACGGTGGAGTACGAAGCGGCCAAGCCGATCCGCGTGCACACCATCGTCTGCTCCTCGCAGCACCGGAGCGAGGTCTCGGTCGAGCAACTCCGAAAGGACATCGAGCGGATCGTCATTCGCCCCTCGATTCCGAGCGAGCTGATGCCGGTCGAGCCGGTGATGCACATCAACCGCACCGGACGCTTCGTGCATGGCGGCCCCGCCGCCGACACCGGCCTCACCGGACGGAAGATCATCGTCGACACCTATGGCGGCCTGGCGCACCACGGCGGCGGCGCCTTCAGCGGCAAGGATCCGTCGAAGGTCGACCGCTCGGCCGCCTACGCCGCGCGTTGGGTGGCGAAGAACGTGGTCGCGGCCGGCCTCGCCGAGCGCTGCGAGGTCCAGCTCGCGTACTGCATCGGACACCCCGATCCGGTTTCGATCTACTGCGAGACCTACGGCACCGGCACGGTCTCGAACGAGAAGCTGACCGCGGCGATCCGCGAGCACTTCGATCTCCGGCCGGGCGGGCTCATTCAGGCGCTCGATCTTCTCCGGCCGATCTACAAGAAGACGGCGGCCTACGGGCACTTCGGGCGGAACGAGCCCGAGTTCACCTGGGAGAAGCTCGACCGCGTCGACATGCTGAAGGCGACCTTGGGCTCGAAGGCGACGGCTCGATAGCCAAGATCGAATGAAGGCTCCGGGCAGGATGCTCGGGGTCGCGAAGAGAGGGAAGTGAAGGGGAGAGGGCCGCGGCCCTCTCGCCGCATCGAAGGATTCGATGGCCCAGTCCCCTCGTCCCACTCGGCGCCCGCTGCAGGGGGTGCTGCTCTTCTTGGTCAGCCTTCTGGTGCTGACCTCGATTCTGTCGTCTCCTCCTTGGGCGCATCAGGGGCCGCTGTTTGGTCTTCCGGCCGATGCCTGCGGTGAGGTCGGTCGAGTGTTGTCGGAGCTCCTGCTCGGCGGACTCGGCCTTCCGCTTCTGGCCTGGCTGCTCATGGTGAGCCTCGCCATCGGCTCGCGCTTCCTCTTCCTCCATCCGACCAAGCCGTGGGGATTTCTCCGCTGGAGCTTCTTGCCGGCGGCGGCGGTGTCGATCCTGGGCGCGGCCTTGTGGGGAGGCACGCTCTTCGGTCGACTCGCGGAGCTGGCGGTGGGTGCTCTTCGTGCTCCGAAGGCGCTTGGACCGGTCGGGAGCGCGCTCCTGGCGATCGCGATCTTCGTCGGCGCGCTCGTGATCGCGTTGCCGCGGCTCCTGTCGAAGGGCGCGAACGACGCGCTTCTCTCGGCCGGCGGCGCGCCGTTTCGTTTCGGTGGAGCGGCCTTCGGACGCGCCGCCCTCGCATACAAGACGGCGAAGGTGGAGCGTCAGGCGCGCGCGATCGAGGAGGCGGCGCAGAAGAAGGCCGCGCGCGAGGCGGCGCGACGCTTGGCGGACGATGCTCGCGCGAGCGCGTCGCCCGCCGATCCGGCGATCGTGCCTCCGCCTCAAGTCAATCCGCTGCGTGACGTCGACATCCTGGCGTCGCTGTCCACCGAGAAGCGGCGCGCGAACGGAGACACGCGCGCGAAGAAGGAGACGAAGCCGCGACCGCCGACGCGGAGCGCCAGCGGCTATGTCCTTCCGCCCATCGCGCTGCTCGAGGAGGATCACTCGCCGCCGCTCGCGATCGACCGCGAGGAGGTGCTCGACAACGGTCGCACGCTGGTGCGCGCGCTCAAGGACTTCGGTATCGAGGGGCAGCTTGGTCAAGCGCATCCCGGTCCGGTGATCACGCAATACGAGTACGAGCCGGCCGCCGGGGTGAAGATCTCCCAGATCGTGTCGCGCGCGGAGGACTTAGCACTTGCGCTCAAGGCTTCGCGCGTTCGTTTGGTCGCGCCCATCCCGGGCAAGGCCGCGGTCGGGATCGAGGTGCCGAATCGCACCGCCGCGATGATCAACTTCCGCACGATCCTCTCGGAGCTCGATCTCCATGCCTCGGCCGGTGAGCTGCCGCTGGTGCTCGGTCGCGACATCCGCGGACGCGCGCACCTGGCGAAGCTCGACGCGATGCCGCACCTTCTGGTCGCGGGCACGACCGGATCCGGGAAGAGCGTCTGCTTGAACGTGCTGCTTCTCTCGCTCCTCTATCGACGCACGCCCGATGAGCTGCGGCTGCTCCTGATCGATCCCAAGATGCTGGAGCTCACGCCCTACGACGGCATCCCGCACCTTCTCTGTCCCGTGGTCACGGAAGCGAAGATGGCGGCCAAGATGCTCGGCTGGCTCGTGACCGAGATGGAGCGGCGCTATCGACGCATGGCGTCGTTCGGGGTGCGCAACCTCACCGGCTATCACGTGAAGGTCGCGGCGGCCAAGCCTGAGGACGGCATGGAGCCGATGCCCTACATCGTCGTCATCGTCGA
>CAZZAH010000021.1:0-5503 GCA_964652115.1 uncultured bacterium
CTCATCAGGTGCGCGCCGAAATCGCGAGGGATGGTGAGCTGTCGCGGCGCGCGGGCGAGAGCGGCCTCGTCCAGCACCACCGCCACCTCGTAGTCCATCGCGCGGAGATGGTGAAGCAGATCGTCCGATACCGGACCCGGATCGAGGTTGAGCACCGCGAGCGGCGTCGATCGCTCCGTGCCGCCCGAGCTCATCATCGAGCCGATGACGTACATGAAGAGGACCGGCATCACGAACATCCACATCAACGTCTCGCGATGACGAAGCATGACCGCGAGGTCCCAACCGGCGAGAAAGGAGATGCGCCGCAGCATCGATCAGGCCTCCGCGAAGCGTCGCCGCGCAACGCGAGCGGCGAGGAAAAGGAGCACAGCGCCGGCGGCGATGCAGAGGAGCGCGCCCGGGATCCAATCGACCGGCTGACCGAGGAAGAGGCGCTTGAGCACGCCGCGCATCCACCCGTTCGGCGTGTGAAGCGCGAGCCAGCGCAGCCCGGGCGGCAGCCACTCGACCGGGAAGAACGAACCTCCGACCAGGATCAGCGGCATGATGAGGAAGCTGCTCAGCACGGTCGCCGCCGCTTCCGTCCGCGCCGAGAGAACGACCAGGTGAAGCCCAGCCAGGATCGCGAAGCCGGCCGCGGTGCCGAAGACGAACGAGGCGAGCAGACCACGCAGCTCGAGGCGGAAGAGCAGCAGCCCGACGAGCACCACGACGATGAAGATGGTCGAGAGGATCACGAGCCCGGCCACGATCTTCCCGAGGACGAGGCTGCCGAATCCCTGGCCCGCGGTGAGGTTTCGGCGGAGGGTGCCGCGCCGCCGCTCGACCCAGAGGTCTTGCGCGAGCGCCTGCGAAACGAAGAGCAGCGACATGATCAGGAGGCCGGGGAAGAGGAGCGTGAAGTAGTCGTCGCGCTGCCCATGCGTCTCCGGCTCCACCATGTGAACGGAGACCGGCGGCGGGAAGAGGAACGGCGCGGCTCGACGCGTGATGGTGCTGATCTCGACCGACAGCTCCGAGACCTCGAGGTCGGTCGGGTTGCTGCTTTCACGGCGAAAGCGATCGATCGGCTCTCCCAAGATCTGCCGGATGTAAAAGCCCGCCTCGGCGAGGATGTTTACCGTCTCCTCGATGATCGAGGGGAGCACGCGCTCCGAAGGATTCTTGTACAACACTAGCCGAACTTGCTCGCCGCGCAGGAAGCCCGACGCAAACCCGCGCGGAATGATCAGCGCGCCCGAGACCTTCCCTTCCTTCGCCAGCTCGATCGCGCCGAGACTGTCGGCGGTCTGGACCTCGAAGAGGTTCGCCGCCGGTCCCTGACGAAAGCCGCCATCGACGAAGCGACTCACGAGGGTCTGGTCCATGTCGGCGAGGGCGAGGCGCGCGCGCGGCGGGGCATCGGACGAGCCGCCGAACGCCAAGCGGACGAGCAGCGCCACCACGAGCGGGATCGACACCCAAAGCAAGAGCCCCACCGGATCGCGCAAGCGACGCCTGAGGTCGCGCGCCGCCACGAGGAGAATCGTGCGCATCTATTCCCGCAGCTCGTGGCCGGTGAGGAAGAGGAAGAGTCGCTCGAGGCTCGGCTCCGGCTTGCTCTCGCGCTGGATCGCCTCGCCCGCCTGCGCGAGCAACTCCGCCAGCGTGCCGTGCGCGAGCACCCGCCCATGGTCGACGATGGCGAAGTGATCGCAGAGCTCCTCCGCCTCGTTCATGTAGTGCGTCGTGTAGAGGATGGCGACGCCCGACTGCTTGCGCTCGGCAATGATCTCGAGCATGCGCGCGCGGCTCTGCGGATCGATGCCGACCGTCGGTTCATCGAGGAGGAGCACCTTGGGATCGTGCACGAGCCCGCATGCGAGGTTGAGCCGACGAAGCATGCCGCCGGAGAAGCGCTTGACCGGCTCCTTCGCGCGATCGGCCAGGCCGACGCGATCGAGAAGCACCGGCACGCGAGAGCGAAGCTCGGCGCCGGACAAACCTTGCACGCCGCCCCAGTAGTGGAGGTTTTCCGTCGCCGAAAGCTCCAGGTAAAGCGCCAGCTCCTGCGGGACGACGCCCATGCGCGTGCGCTCGCCCGAGTTCACCTGCGTGATGTCGCGTCCTTCGATTCGGATCGTGCCCGACGTCGGCCGGATCAAGCCCGAGAGGCAGGAGATGGTGGTCGTCTTGCCGGCGCCGTTCGGGCCGAGGAGGCCGAAGATCTCGCCCGGCTTCACCTCGAAGGAGATGTCGTCGACCGCTACGAGTTGGTCGTACACCTTGCGCAGCCGCTCGACCTGGATCATGGAGACTCTCCTTGAATGCACCGAGGCGCGGAGAATAGCGGCACCTTGCTCGCGTGGGTAGCGGATGCGGCGACAATCCTCTCGCGCCCACCGGGCAGGCTGCATAGTCTCCCGACAGAAGGGAGGCAAGCGATGCTGAAGGAACAGGCGGCGAACGCGGCGGCGGATCTAGTCCAGAGCGGGATGAAGCTCGGCCTCGGCACCGGTTCGACCGCGGCGCTGATCGTGCGCGAGCTCGGCCGTCGGCTGCGCGATGGGCGGCTGCGCGACCTCTCCGGTGTTCCCACCTCCGAGGCGACCGCGTCCTTGGCGCGCGAGGAAGGCATTCCGCTCTTCGAGCTGGGCGATGGAATGATGCTCGACCTCGCGCTCGACGGAGCCGACGAGGTCGATCCGCGATGGAATCTGATCAAGGGCGCGGGCGGCTCGCTCTTGCGCGAGAAGATCGTGGCCCAATCGGCGCGCGTGCTCGCGATCGTGGTCGATGAATCGAAGTTGGTCGATCAGCTTGGAAGCCGCATGCCTCTACCGCTCGAGGTCGTCCCCTTCGGTTGGGAGTCCCACCTGCCGCTGCTCCGCGCGTTGGGAGGAGACCCGAAGCTGCGTCTCGCCGGCGACCGGCCTTTCATCACCGATGAAGGGAATGTCACCCTGGACGTCGCCTTTCACGGCGACACCATCGCCCGCGATCCGCGCGCGCTCGAGCAGAAGCTGCGCGCCCGCGCCGGCGTGGTCGAGAGCGGCCTCTTCCTCGATCTGACGTCGATCTTGGTGGTGGCGCGGACGAGTGGGGTGGAGACGCTGCGTCGTTAGCAGCGCAATCCGTCAGGCCGCCTTCCGCTCCAGCTGACGTCCGAGCACCGCGAGGAGCTCGTGCGCCTGGAAGGGCTTCGAGAGGAAGTCGTCCATCCCCGCGTCGAAGCAGGCTTGGCGCTCCTCCTCGGTGTCGACCCCGGTCAACGCGATGATCGGCGTCTGCGCGATCGCGTCACCGCGAGCACGAATCGCGCGCGTCGCCTCGAGCCCATCCATGCCGGGCATCAGGCAGTCCATCAGGATCACGTCAGGTTGCGCGGCGTTGATGAGGGAGAGCGCTTCGCGTCCACCTTCCGCCAGGATGACCTGGCATCCCAGCTTCTCTAGGTGAACCTGGCAGAGGCGTCGATTGACCGCGCTGTCGTCCACCACCAAGACCGCGATTCCGGCGAAGCGTGCGGGGGCCGCGCTCCTCGTGCCGCGTCGAAAGCGCATGCGCACGCGCAAGGTCGAGGTCCCGTCCTCGTCCTCCTCGCGCTCGAGCATGCCGCCCGGTTGAATCGACTCCCAATCGCGGCTCAAGGCGACGGAGCCCGGGCTTCGGACCTCGGCTTCGATCGGAATCTCCTCGGCGTCGTGCACGGGGAGCATGTCGGAGGCGAGGCGAAGGTGGATGGAGACGGCGCCGCGTTCGGTCTGACGAATGACATCGCCGGCCAGGACGACCAGCAGCTGTCCCAGCTGGGAGGGATTGCCTTGAAGCATGCGGGGGAGGGCGGGATCGGCCTCGACCGAGAACTGAATCGGCCGCCTTCGCACCCGCGCGGCCAGCACCTTCTCGACGCGCGCGACGAACGCCGCGAGGTCGAACTCGACCGGCAGGCGGCATTCGACCTCATGTGCTTCGGAGCGAACGATCTGATACCGCGCGATCTCGCGATCGGGCGTTCGTCCGCTCTCTTCGGATTGTCCGTTCGATTCTCTATTCACGCCGAGCTCTCCCCGCATTTCATCGGGTGCTCGGCGGGACTTCGTTAGGGCCTGTGCGGCCGGAATGCTCGATGCCTACTGCTTCGCGATTTCGACTCGCCGATTGAGCCAGCGCGCTTCCGGAGTGTCGGAAGGGACGATCCTCTGCCGGTTGCCGATGCCTTCGACCGTGATCTGCTGCGGCCCGACGCCGCCGCGCGCGCGAAGGTAGCTCTCGAGCGACTTCGCCTGCCGCAGCGTCTCGAGGAGCGCGGTGCCGTCGCCGCTCCTGCCGTCCGCGTTCACCGTCAGGCGCAATCGAAGGCTCTGGTCCTGCCGCAGTGAATCGATCAGCCAACGCAGGGTCGGCGCCGACTCCGGTCGAAGCGCGTCGCCTTTCCAGAGGATGCCGTGGCTCACGATCGAAGGCTCCACCTTGAGCCGCGCGACCTGGAGCGGACGCGAGATGTTCGCCACCGCGATCGCGCCCAATCGGATCGGATGGCCCGCCTCCGGCGCGAAACGCAGCCTGAGCTGATTCGATCGCGCGAAGCGGGAGTCGGTCACATCCGCGAGCTCCTTGCCGTTCACCCAGAGGCGCGCCCGCGCGATCTCCGCGGAAAGCGAAACGCGGAGCGGACCCGAGCTCGGCTCGAAGGGCTCGCTCTTGTCCTCGGCGCCGCCGCGATGGATGCCGCCCGACGACGCGGTCAGATGGATGTGCTCCGGCTCCGTGCCTTCATTCACGGGATCGAACCCTTCGAGGTCGAAGCTTCCCGCGGTCAGGCCGAGGTCGAGCTCGATGGTGAAGGTGCGCTGCAGCGCTTCGTTCATGCCGAGCTCGATCACGGTCGGCTCATCGATGCGGAGAAAGCGGGCGTCCGACCACTCCTCGATCACGCCGCCGCCGCTCGCCAGCGTGAGCCTTCGCGGAGCGGCGCCGAGCGTGTCCTCGGCGAAGTCCTCCGCGAAGAGAATCTGGTCGCCGGGGATGAAGTTGAAGCGCAGCCAGAGCGCGTCCTCGAACGGATCGCCGCTCGCGGGCGCTTCGGCCGCGGGCGCGATAGAAGCCCATCCCAACAGCAAGGCCGCGCAGGCGAGAAGGCGCAGCGCCGATGCGGCCGCCCCACGTGCCGGTCGGATCACGGGAAGATCCCGAGGTCCAGGTAGCTCGTCGCGATCTTGTCGATGGCGCTGATGAAGGCGGCGGTGCGGAGGTCCGGCTTGCTCGGGTGCTTGACCCGTACGTCGCGGATCTGACGGTAGGAGGAGATCATCGTCTCCTCGAGCCCGGAGTTGACGAGGTCCTCCTCGCTCGGCCCGCCGGTGTATTGCGCGATCTCCTCCTCGGTGAGCTTCTTGCCCGAGAGCTGCTCGGTCGCGGCCAGGAGCTTCCGATAGGCGCGCTCCTCGAAGCGCTTCTCCATCCGGCCGAAGCGCACGTGCGAGAGGTTCTTGATCCACTCGAAGTACGACACGGTCAC
>CAZZAH010000021.1:5603-12269 GCA_964652115.1 uncultured bacterium
TCCGCGAGACCGACCAGGATGGCGCCCGCCTCCTGGAAGAACTTCGCCGCGTGATAGCCGACGTTGCCGAGGCCTTGCACGACCACGCGCTTGCCCGCGACGCCGGTCGAGAAGCCGAGCGGCTTCATGTCCTCGGCGATGGCGACGCACTCACGCACACCGAAGTAGACGCCGCGGCCGGTCGCCTCGGTGCGCCCGCGGACGCCGCCCTGCGGGATCGGTTTGCCGGTCACGCAGCCCATCGCGTCGAGCTTGTCGGCGGCGAGGCTCGAGTAGGTATCGGCGATCCACGACATCTCGCGCGGGCCGGTGCCGTAGTCGGGCGCAGGCACGTCGATGCCGGGGCCGATGAAGTTCTTCCGCATGAGCTCGTAGGTATAGCGCCGCGTGATCCGCTCGAGCTCGTTCTGCGAGTAATTCCGGCGGTCGATCTTGATGCCGCCCTTGGCGCCGCCGAAAGGCACGTCGACGATCGCGCACTTGTAGGTCATGAGCGCGGCCAGTGCCATCACCTCGTCCTCGTTGACGTCGGGCGCGAAGCGGATGCCCCCCTTGGTCGGGAGCTTGTGCTGGCTGTGCTCCGCGCGCCAGGCGTAGACGACCTCGATGTCCCCGTTGTCCTTCTCGATCGGAAAGCTCATCCGATAGACGCTGTTGCACTCGCGGATCTGGTCGAGCAAGCCCTTGGGGTACTTCGTGAGCTTGGCCGCCTTCTCGAAGTTCTGGTTCACCTGGGCGTAGAAGGAGACGTGGCCGGTCATGGATCGCCTTTCTCGTGGAGGTCGGGGATCGTGGGGCGCCGTCGTTCAGGCGCCCTGCCGGAGCGGATTGTAGCGAAGTTCGTGGGGCGGCACTGCGGGCGGAGACAAAAAGCGAGGCGGGCCGCTGCATGGACGGTCCGCCTCGTTCGGGGAGGAAGTAGTCGGATTCGATTACGCCGTGCGGCGACGCCTCCGCGTGACGACCGCCGCGGCGCCCAGCCCGACGCCCATCAGGAGCAAGGTCGCCGGCTCAGGCACGGGTTCGACCGTCGGACGGATCTCGGTTTCGATCACGTCGTTGCCGCAGCCCATCGTCCAGTGCAGCTTGTAGGAGTCGCTCTCCGCGAGCAGGCTCCGGTCGATCTTGGCCTCGATCGCGTAGCGGCCCTGCCAGGCGGCGTAGCTGAAGGCGCTCGATGCTTCGCTGTGGGTCCAGGAGTTCACGCGAAGCGGATCGCTCGCGCCGCCCCAGGGATGGTCGCCGAAGATCTTCGGGTTCTGGAGCCCGAGCGACCCGGATCGAAGCGCGCCGCCGGCGTCGACATCGACCGCGTACTCGTAGCTGCCGTTGCCGCCGAGGTCGAGGAAGAGATCGCCCGCGTCGTAGTGATCGCCGTAGTAGTTTCGTCCCGCGAGCGGGAAGCCGGTGACCACCGCGATATAAAGGTACTGGTTGTCGACCCCCATGTAGGCGGCCTCGGCGTCGTACTCATCGCCTCCCCAACCAGGGTTGAGGTAGCCGCCGCCGCCGCTCGTCCAGTTCTCGACTGTCCAGTTCACTTGACTAGGCACGGCCCCATCCGGGGTCCAGTCACCGTAGGCCACTCCCCACGAATCGAGGAACAGGGTGGAGGCCTGTGCGGGACCTGCCAAGACCAAGGTGGTCATTCCGATAGCCAGGGAGCTAAGGAGCGATAGCCGACGGTGCATGAGCGAGCCTCCGAGGTTTTCCAGAGAGCCGAGCGAGTTGGCCATGTCCAAAGTCTATGACACGTCGGGCTGATGTCAAAGTACGTTGACGGATTTCGTGTGAAAGTCGGCCTCGTGCGGCGGGAATTTGCTGGGGCATTTGCCCCTGCCTGCTAACAAAGTCAGCGGGACGGTGTCCATGCGCCGCGGGAGATCAATTTGGAATTCACCGACCCAGAGCTCGCGGCCGAGATCCGCACCGGTTCGATCGTCGCGTTCGAGCGACTCGTCCACCGCTACCGCGAGCGGGTCTATCGGATCGCCTATGGCTTCGCGCGCGATCGCGACGTCGCCCTCGAGGTAGCGCAGGACACCTGGGTCAAGGTGCACGCCTCGATCGGCGGCTGGCGCGGGGACGGTTCGCTCTTCGGATGGATCGCGCGCATCGCCGCGCACCAGGCGCTCAACCGAACGCGATTCGAGCGGCGCCGTCCGTCCGTCCCCTTCGACGTCGATCGGATCAGCCGCGCGCCGATGCAGGCGGAGCTGCTGATGGAGCGTGAAGCGAGTGACGCGCTTCATCGATCGCTGTCGCTCCTCGCGCCAAAGCCGCGGCTCGCGATCATCCTGCGCTACTTCCTCGGCCTTTCGAGTCGCGAGATGGCGACCGTGCTCGAGTGCACCGAGGGGACGGCGCGCAATCTGCTCTTTCGAAGTCTGGAGCGGATGCGGTCGGTCATGGCCGAAGAGGAGGCTCGTCGTGAGCGAGTGTGAAAGGCATCGACCGAAGCTCGAGGCATATCTCGCGGGTGACGTCACCGAAGGCGAGGCGCTCGAGGCGTTAAACCATGCGCGGCCCTGCGCCGATTGCTCGGCTCTACTTACACTCCACCGCCGGCTGAACGCGTTGGGAGATTCCGCTCCGCTGCCCGACGCTGCCGCCTTCGATCGCATGCAGGCGAGCGCGCTGCGTCGGGCCGCGCGACGGCAGCGCGGAGCACGCGCCTGGGTCCTCTCACCTTTCCTTCGCGGCGCGGCGGCGATGGCGGCCGCGGTGCTCCTCTTCCTCGCCGGTTGGTTGGTCGCGTCGCCACGAAAGGCGAAGCACGCGGACGACCTCTCCCGTTCGCTGGTGAACGCGATCGGAGCGGCCGCGGCGGCGAATCACGCGATCGAGGACGTCGAGGCTTCACGCTTCATCTGGTCGAACGTTTCGATGCGCCGCGTCGGGAGCGGCGACGTCGCGCTCGACTTCGACTTGACCACGCATGTGCAGGTGGTGGAGCCGATCGACTCGCCTGTCTTCCAGGAGGCGCTGGCGCAATCGCTGCTCAACCCCGCGAGCACCGGCTCACGGTTGAACGCGCTTCGCTTCGCCGAGGGCGCGGTGGCGCCGAAGGTGCGCGACGCTCTCGTCTTCGCGCTCCGTCACGACGAGAGCCTGGCGGTGCGGCTCGAAGCGCTCACGCTCCTGGCCCAACACAGTGAACAGCCGGAAGTCGAGGCGGCGATCCTCGAGACACTGAAGGATGACGAGTCGGTGCAGATGCGCCTCCTCGCGCTCGATTGCCTCGCGAAGGAGTCGATCGATCGCGAGCGCATCCGCTCGGTGATTCGCGAAGGCGGACGCTCGGGCGATGAGGCGCTGCTCGTCCGGCTCGCGCAGCTCGACAAAGGAATCTAGAAAGGAGCCTACGATGATGAACCTGGCCTATGTCCTCTCGCTCGCGGCGATCTGCGGACTCTCGAACGGCGACGCCAAGGCGGAGGATACGAAACGCAGCTTCCCGGCCAAGAACGGCGGCACGCTGACCCTCGATCTACAAGCGGGAGGGAGCGTCGAGGTGATCGGCGACGAGGTAGCCGAGATCACCGTCAGCTACACCGCGGACTGCACGCCCGAGTGCGAGATCGAGTTCGACGCGGACAAGGACGGCCTCACCATCACGAGCGACTACGTCAAGCGCTCCGGCCACTCCGACTCCGACGTCGCGCTCCACATCGTGGTGCCGAAGCGCTACGACATCGAGCTCCAGTCGATGGGCGGCGGGCTTTCCATCGACGGGGTCGCGGGCAAGTTCAGCGGCCACACCAACGGGGGCGAGCTCATCCTCCGGAATGTGCAGGGCAACGCCAGGCTCGAAACGATGGGCGGCCAGATCGAGGTGACCGACTCGGAGCTCGACGGCTCGCTCAGCACGATGGGCGGCGAGGTGAGCTTCGAGAACGTGGTCGGCGATGTCCGCGGCAGCTCGATGGGCGGCAACGTCCGCTACAAGAACGTGACCCGCCGAAACGGCGAGACCTCCGCACCCGAAGGCATGACCGCCGAAGGGAAGAACGGCGAGACGGTGCAGATCTCGACCATGGGCGGCGAGATCGAGATCGAAGTGGCGCCCGAGGGCGCGGACCTCTCCACCATGGGCGGCCAGATCGCGGTTCGGGACGCGCACCGCTTCGTCCGCGCGAAGACGATGGGCGGCAACATCTCGATCGACTCGATCGACGGCTGGGTCGACGCGACCACCATGGGTGGAGACATCGAGGTGACGGTGACCGGGGACGGCGGCGATGTCAGCCTGACGTCGATGTCGGGCACGGTGACGCTCTTCGTGCCGAAGGGCTTCGGGATGGACCTAGAGCTCGAGGTCGCCTTCACCAGAAACAGCAGCCGCGAGTTCAACATCAGCACGCCCGGCGGGCCCGAGCCGACGGTCACGCCCGAGTGGGACTACGACCACGGCTCGCCCCGGAAGTACATCCGGAGCGGGGGCACGCTCAACGGCGGCGGTCACAAGGTCAAGATCACGACCGTGAACGGCGACATCGTCATCGAGCAAGAGGTCCGCTGACCGAACGAACCGCGGCTCGCCTAGGGCCAGAGCTCCACGCGCGTGTGCACGCCGTCCGAGTAACGAAGCTCGAGCCGGCCCGACGACGAGCTGATCCGCGTAGTACCGCCACGCGCGAAGCCGATGCACTCGTTGCGCTCGAGGTCGCGGACCATCAGCATCGGCGCTGCGCTCGCGTCCCAGGTGATCTCGATGTCGCCGCCCGCGCGCGTGATCAATGCGCTCGTGGGCATCAGGCGGAACAGCTGCGTCCCCTTCGCCGGCTGGCGGCGCGCCATCTCCTGACCACCGCGCACCACGCGCAAGGCGACGATCTGATCGAGCAAGGCATTCGTCATCGGCACGGCGAAGCAGAAGCCGGCCGAGCTCTCATCGGTCGGATGTGACATCGCGCGAAGATCAAAGGGCTGCGACCAGGCGACGTGCCCCGCGGCATCGACGCCTTCGACGCGATACGGACCCGCGGTCGGCGGCGCCGGCGTCGTCTCCACCAGGAAGGACGCTTCGAGCGAGATCGCGCCGTGACGGCGCAGTCCCCGCACCAGCAGGCACGACTCCGGCGCGAAGCTCTGCATCTGCTCCGCCTGGAAGGTCGGGTTGCTCTGCCGATAGGTCAGGATCTTCTTGTAGGTGTAATCGCTGATCCACTGCGGACTGCAGTAGCTCATAACGTCCTTGTTCGATGTCTTGTCCTTCTGGGTCGCGGCCCAGAGGTCGTAGCCGTAGACGCCGATCGCGCCGTTGGCGTAGGGATAGCCCGGATCGGTCCCGCCCTCGCCGTTGCACGCGGTGTGTCCGTAGCTCCAGTTGTGTCCGATCTCGTGCGCCATCACCCACGACGCGCTCGGCAGATAGTCCCAACCGATCGCGACCGGATACCCGATCCATCCGAGCCCCGCCACGCCCGAGCCGTAGTTCACGTGAACGAGGCCGTAGTAGTGGCGACTGCTTCCGTCGGTCGTGCGTTGCGCGGTGACGTCGTCGAGCGCCGTATCCCAGTTCGTGCCATCCGCGAGCAGGGTTACGCCGCTCGTCATCGAGGCGCGCACCTGCACGTCGTAGTCGGGGATCGGCTGGATGCGCCTTGTGTAATCCATGTACGAGGACGCGTTCCCCACGTTCACTCCACCGGTGCCTGTCCCGGTCGTGACCGGAACGAGCGTCATGTGAAGCGCCGCCAGGTTCTTCACATCGAGATCATGCGGCGTGCCCGAGCTCGGCCACGAGTTGTTCGAGTCGTTCGACTCCGCGATGCCGTTGGTCGGATCGACGTCGACCAGGATCGAGTAGTTGGGCTGGAGCAAGCTGCCCGGGATGAGCTGATTCCACGTGCTGCTCAGCGAGCTTTCGTTGATCGCGGTCGGGACCGACGCGCCAGGCGCGGAGATGGTGTAGGTCTGAAGCAGGACGTCGCTCGCGTCGTAGATCCGCACGCGCACCGAGGGCGTGGCCGAGTTAGCCTGATTCGCGAGAACGAAAGCCCGGAGGAATCCGTCGCGGTCCTTGACCAGCGGCACGTTGAACGGCTGCGTCTGCGAAGACTGATTGATATAGGCAAATGACACCGTGAGGTCGAGCGACACGTTGCTGATGGTGATGCTGTACGCGCGGCTTCCGGTGAAAGCCAGGTTGTCCGTCGCCTCGACCGTGAAGTTGAAGGTGTTCGCTACCATCGGCGTGCCGGTCAAGCTTCCGCCGGCAGAGAGGGTCAACCCGGTCGGCAAGGTACCCACGATGACCGCGTAGGTGTAAGGTCCGGTGCCGCCGCTTGCGGTGATCGTCTGGCTATAGGCGACACCGAGCGCGCCGCTCGGCAAGGACGACGGGCTCAGCGTGATGGTCGGCGGTGGGCAATCGTTCGGTGTGCAATCGGTGGCCGCGCCTTGCCACGTGCTTCCGCCGGTGCAGCTCGATTGGGTGGTCACGGTGCAGGTGCCGTTGGACGCGCAGCACGCGCCGGTCGGCTGCGGGCAGGGATTCGGCGAGCAGTCGGTGCCGCCGCCTTGCCAGCTGCTTCCGCCGGTGCATGCCGCTTCGGTCGTCACCGAGCAGGAGCCCGAGTGCGCGCAGCAGGCGCCGGTCGCGTCGGATAGGAAGAGGGTCGTGTTGGGAAAGATTCAATAACACGTATGACGGCCGGTGAT
>CAZZAH010000021.1:12279-14063 GCA_964652115.1 uncultured bacterium
GGTGCATGCCGCTTCGGTCGTCACCGTGCAGGCGCCGCCCGTCGCGCAGCACGCTCCGGTCGCGACGCAGAGGTTTGGGCTGCAGTTCGTGTCGATGCCTTGCCACGTGTGCGAGCCGGTGCAGCTCGCCTGGGTCGTCACGGTGCAGCTTCCATCGGTGGCGCAACACGCGCCGGTCGGAAGCGGGCAAGGATTGGGAGAGCAATCTGTCGCCGCGCCCTGCCACACGCTCGAGCCGGTGCACTCCGCTTCGGTCGTCACCGTGCAGGTGCCCGCGTGAGCGCAGCAGGCGCCGATCGCCTCGCAGAGGTTCGGGCTGCAATTCGTGCCGATGCCTTGCCACGTGCTCGAACCTCCGCAGTTGGCCTGCGTCGTTTCTGTGCAAGTCCCCGCCGGTGTACAACAGGCGCCGGTCGGTTGCGGGCAAGGATTCGGTGAACAGTCGGTGCCCGCGCCTTGCCACGAGCTCGTGCCGGTGCAGGCGGCCTGCGTCTTCACCGTGCAGATGCCGGACACCGCGCAGCACGCGCCGGTCGGGACGCAGGGGTTAGGCGTGCAATCGGTGTTCGCTCCTTGCCACACGCTCGAGCCGGTGCAGCCCGATTGCGTGGTGATCGTGCAGGTGCCGATCGAAGCGCAACACGCGCCCGGCGGTTGCGGGCAAGGATTCGGTGAACACTCCGTCGCCGCGCCTTGCCACGAGCTCGTGCCGGTGCAGGCCGCCTCGGTCGTGATGCTGCAGGTGCCGCCTTCGGAGCAGCACGCCCCGGTCGGAATGCAGGGGTTCGGCGAGCAGTCGGTGTCTTCGCCGGACCACGAGTTCACGCCGGTGCAGTCGTCCTCGGTCGCTTCGGTGCAGGTGCCGGTCGGTGTGCAGCACGCGCCGGTCGGTCGCGGGCAAGGGTTCGGCTCGCAGTCGGTGTTCGGGCCTTCCCAAGTGTTGGGCGACGTGCAACCCGCTTCGCTCGTGCTCGAGCAGTTGCCCGATGGATTGCAGCACGCGCCGATCGATTGCGCACAGGGATTGGGTGAGCAGTCGGTGCCGGCGCCGTGCCAGACGTTCGAGCCGGAGCAGTTCGCCTGCGTCGTGGTCGTGCACGCGCCCTGAGGCGTGCAGCACGCGCCGCTCGGTTGCGGACAGGGGTTCGGCGAGCAGAGCGTGCCCGAGCCTTGCCAATCACTCGATCCGCCGCACGCGGCCTGCGTCGTGATCGTGCACGCGCCGCTGCTGGCGCAGCACGCGCCGGTCGGCTGCGCGCATGGATTCGGCGCGCAATCGTCTCCGCTGGTCCAGGTGCTCGAGCACTCCGCTTCCGTCGTCCAGGTGCAGTTGCCGTTGTCGGCGCAGCACGAGCCCTTCGGTTGCGGACAAGGATTCGGGGAGCAGGTCGTGCCGGAGCCATGCCAGGTGTTGCCGCTGCCGCAGCCGACCTGGGTCGTGACGGTGCACGTGCCTTGCAACGTGCAGCACGCGCCGGTCGGTTGTGAGCAGGGATTCGGACTGCAGTTGGCGAACATGGTCCAGGTGCCGCTGCAGTTCGCTTGCTTGGTCAGCGTGCAGGTGCCGTTGGCGGCGCAGCAGGAGCCGGTCGGCTGCGTGCAGGGGTTCGGCGTGCAGTCGGCGAACATCGTCCAGGTGCCGGTGCAATCGGCGTGAAGCGTGATCGTGCAGGTGCCTTCGGGCAGGCAGCAGCTTCCGGTCGGCTGCTCGCACGGATTGGGATCGCAGTCGCCGAACATCGTCCAGCAGCCGGCGCAGAACGAATGGCGAACGACGGAGCAGC
>CAZZAH010000021.1:14073-15958 GCA_964652115.1 uncultured bacterium
TTCAGATCTTCTGACGAAGTACCGTTCAGGATCTTTCGTTTGCGCAGCAGGATCCGTTGGGTTGCTCGCATTCGTTCGGTGAACAGTCCGCGAACATGGTCCAGGTGCCGGTGCAGTCGGCTGCGCGGGTCACGCTGCAGGTGCCGTCGCTCGCGCAGCAGCTTCCGGTCGGTTGCGAACAGAGGTTGGGCTCGCAGTCGCCGAACATGGTCCACGAGCCATCGCACTCCGCTTGCGGCGTGATCGCGCAGGTACCGTCGCCCAAGCAGCACGCGCCGGTCGGTTGCGCGCAGGAATTGGGCGAGCAGGCGTCGAACATCGTCCAGACGCCGACGCACTGGTTCTGTTGAATGATGATGCAGTTGCCTTCCGGGAGGCAGCAGGAGCCCATCGGCTGCGTGCAGAAGTTCGGATCGCAAAGTCCGGACATCGTCCACTCGCCGTCGCAAGCGGACTCGAGGAGGAGTGTGCAGGTGCCGTCGGCGTGGCAGCAACTTCCTACCGGCTGCTCGCAGTCGTTGGGCTCGCAGTCGCCGAACATGGTCCATTCGCCCGCGCATTCCGAGTCGAGCATGATGCGGCAGCTGCCATCGGGGAGGCAGCAGGCGCCGGTCGGTTGCGCGCAGTGATTCGGCTCGCAGTCGGCGAAGACGATCCAGACTCCTTCGCAGTCCGCTTCGATCGTCAGGCGGCAGGAGCCGTCGGGCGCACAGCAGGAGCCGCTCGGCTGCGCGCATGGATTGGGGTCGCAGCTCGCGAACATGCTCCAGACGCCGGCGCAGTCGGCTTCGAGCGTGATCGCGCAGGTGCCGTCCTCCACGCAACACGAGCCGGTCGGTTGCGCGCAAGGACTGGGGTCGCACGCGGTGCCATTGCCGAGCCAGCTGCTCGGCGTGGCGCACTCCGATTCGATCGTGATGCGGCAGGTGCCGTCGTTCGCGCAGCAGGCGCCGGTCGGTTGATCGCAGGGATTCGGCTCGCAGTCGGTGCCTTCGCCGAGCCAGCTGTTGGGCGCGGCGCACTCCGCTTCAATCGTCGTGGTGCAGAGTCCGAGCGCGGTGCAGCACGCGCCGGTCGGAATCGCGGCGCCGATGCCGACGCAATTCACTCCGCCCAGGTCGGCGTTGCCGGTTTCGATGCGGCAGCTCTTGGTGCCCGCGGAGCTCGGGGTGAAGCGTACGCGCACCTCGCGCGACTCTCCGTTCGCGAGCGAGAAGGCGCCGCCTCCGGTGATGACCGCGAAGTCCCCGCACTCGGCGGTGATCGATCCGACCAGGCTCCCCTGGCCGGAGTTGCCGAGGCTGAAGGTGCGGTCGGCGCTTTGCCCCAACGTCACGCGCCCGAAGTCGAGGCTCGACTTGTCGAGGTCGCCGATGGGCGGCTTCGTTGCAGTGTCCGGGGCGCAGCCGGCGAAGGCCAAGACCACGAGCAACGCGAGGAGGAATCCGACCCACGCGGGGCGCGCCGAAACCTGCATGTCGTACCTCAAGGTGGAAGTGGCCGCGCGAGACGGCGGCAGTCGGAGACCTGGCTCCCTGAAAGATCGGGCGGCGGCGATGGAAGCTTCAGGACCTAGACACGCGATGGTGGTCGGCTTGACGCTTTCGATCGCGCATCCGTAGAATCCGACGCTCAGTCCCCCAATTTCAGTGCGGCCACCCGTCCCCGAGGGAGGAAGCGCCATCAAGAGGTCCTTTTCAGACGGACTCGTGGAGTTCGATCTCGAGTCGCGGTCCTCGCGAACGGACACGCCGGAGCTGGAATTGGCCGACCCGAGCCGCTTTCTGCTTCGCCGGCTCGTCCGAAGCGCCTCCGCGATGCGAGACCTTCGCGCGCTCCTCTCCGATCAAGGCGCGGTGCAGGCGAACGTCCTCTCCGACCATGA
>CAZZAH010000021.1:16058-19549 GCA_964652115.1 uncultured bacterium
CTCAAGATCAAGCTGCCGACCGGTGAGGTGCAGAGCTTCACCACCAACGGCGCCGGCTTGGTCTACATCGGCAACATCGACCCCGGCAGCTGCGAGATCGTGGCGATGTCGGACGACTCCGCCTTCGAGGTGGTCGACGTGGCCGCCTCCAACTTCTGAGGACGCGATGGGATTCGACAAGCGGAGCGCGGCCAAGAAGTACACCCCTCGCGAGGACGACACGCTCGCCATCATCGCCGAGCGCGAGACCGCGGCCGGCAATCCGGTGACCGAGGAGGAGCTCGCGCGCTTCAACTTCGGGACGGCCGAGGTCGACACGGTGGAGGAGCATCTCCGTGATCGACTCGGCGCGAGGAAGCGTGGGGCGGACAATCGCTTCGTGATGACGCCCGACCTCGTGGGCGAGCTGCTCATCCCTCTGGCCTTTCAGAAGGCGGGGCTGTCGACCGAACAGACCCACACGCTCAAGGTGAAGGCGCAGGCGGCGCCGCCGCCGCAGTTCCTGGAGTGCTGCAGCATTCCGGGCGTCACCTTCGACTTCGACAAGTCGTTCATCCGGCCGACCGTGGTCGAGGTGCTGAAGCCGCTGCAGGAAGCGGTCGATCGGCACCCCGACGCGCGCATCATGATCTTCGGTCACACCGACAAGGTCGGTTCCGAAAGCTATAACAAGGCGCTGAGCGAGAGGCGCGCGAAGAGCGTCTTCGCCTTTATCACGAACGATGCCGACACCTGGGAAGCGTTGTACAACCAGGAGAGCTGGGGCATTCGCGTCGTCCAGCAGCTGCTGAAGGACTTCGGCGATCCCTTCGATCCAGGCGAGCCCGACGGGGTGCAAGGCCCCAAGACGACCGCCGCGATCAAGGAGTACCAAGGCGCGCGCGGGCTCACCGTCGATGGCGTTGCCGGCCCCACGACGCGGAAGAAGATGTTCACCGAGTACATGACCTCGAAGCACGACCTCAAGCTCACCGCCGATCAGTTCATGGATCCGAAGCACATGGGTTGCGGCGAGTTCAATCCCCAGGTCGAAACGGACGAGGCGAACGAAGCGAATCGGCGCGTCACGCTCTTCCTCTTCGATCAGAGCCGGCTGCCGGTCTTGCCGTGCAAGACGACGGATCTCGCGCCGTGCAAGAAGCAGATGCAGCAGCCTCTCCCGCGCTTCAAGGAGTCGTTCCACTGCAGCTTCTTCGACAGCATCGCGAACAAGTGTCAGTGCGAGGGCCCCGGTCCGACGCCGAAGAAGCTCACCGTCAAGATCGTGTCGCCGAAGACCGACCGGAAGCAGTTCATCAACCTGCCGGAGGACGCGGCGCACGAGGAGCTCGGGCGGAAGGTCGTGATCAAGGCACAGGTCGATCCACCGACCGCCGGCGTCACGGTGCACTGGGCCTTCGAGGAGCACAGCACGCTCAAGTGGAAGACGGTCGACAAGGCATCGTTTAAGGCGAGCTTGCTTGGTACGGCGCTTCAAGCCGGCTTCGGCGCGCCGGGGACGAAGAACACGACCAGCACCACCGACGGCGCGGGCAACACGCAGGTCGACTTCCATCTCTCGCGCTATGGCGGCGACGACTACACCGTACGCGCGGGGCTCAGCCTGGCGGAGGCGCAAGGGAAGACGGCGGGTGATGCCGCGGCGAAGCTCACCGTCTTCCGTCGCGTGTGGTTCCAGATGACGCGTGACGAGGGGCTGGCGGTGCCGGACGTGCCGAACTCGCGCGCCGCGTACGATCGCGTCTCGGCCGAGCTGGTCACCGCTCAGGAGAAGAAGTTCAAGAAGGCCGACGCGCCGCCTCGCACCTACTACCCTGAGTTCATGATGATTCCGCCGAGCGCGTCGGACAAAGAGGTCGCCGTCATCGGGAGTCATAACAAGGTGGCCTTCCAGGGGAACCTGATCGTCGAAGCGGACAAGCCGCTCAAGGCGCACTTGATCGTGTGCGAGCATCAGTGGGATGAAGGGCCGCTCACCGGCCAGGTGGTTGTACAGATCGACAAGAGCCCGAGCGACGAGATCGCGATGGGCGCCGCCGTGTTCAGTCCTCCCTTGAGCGGAAATCTGGTGGCGACGGGGAAGTGGGAGACGCTCGATGGAAGCAAGTCGGGCCCGCTGGCTGACGCCGACATCCTGGTCCAGAAGGGCCGCACCAATCGCGGACGCGTGAGGGTCCAGCTTCCCGCGGTCGCGCCGACGCCGACCGCCGCGGCGAAGATCAAGGTCACGCTCAAGCTCCGCGCCGCGTCGGGTCCCTTCCTCGGCGAGAGCGGTTCGCCGCACATGCTCATCGTCTTTCAGCCGAGCGATCCGGTCGACTTCCAGAACACGGTCGCGCACGAGATCATGCACGGCTTGAACCAGACGGTGCGCCCGGGCAAGCAGCCCGACGGCATGATCGATCACCCGAACGAGTACACGGGGCATGGCGGCTCGGGCTCGCACTGCAACACTGTGCTCGATGCCGCGGGCAAGCAGGTCAAAGGCACCGAGGCGACGGTCAGCGGCCAGAAGGTCTTCACGACCGGCGTCTGCGCGATGTTCCACGCCAAGGACAAGACGTGCATCAATCGGTTCTGCGATACCTGCGAGCCGTACCTCAGAGGCGAGGATTGGACCAAGTTCGTCGTCGGATGAGGCTCGCGTGGAGCTTCGCGCTGGCGAGCCTTCTGCTCGTCGGATCTCTTGCTTGCGCCAAAGGAGTGAAACGGATGGCCACGACCGAAGAGATCGCGCGTGAGGTTCTCGCGCTTCCCGAGGCGCGCTTCTTCCACTACGACGACGCGCTCGACCTCGAACTGACCGAGCGTCTGAACGATCGCGAGTGGGAAGGCCTCGCGATCGCCGCGCCGCCGCGCATCGATCTCGGCGAGCATAGCGAGGTGCCGGTGCTTCTGGTGTCGGTCGAGATCGGCCTTCATCGTTTGGAGTTCGATCCGCAGCAGAATCGCATCCTGCTCGCGATGTGGTTGAACGATTGGTTTCTGCGCGCTAGCACTGTGTATCCTCTGCCGCACGAGAAGCGACGCGGCCCGCGCGAGGTCGAGCCGAGGCCGAACGAGATGATGGCCGAGGCGCGCGTGACATCGACCGATGGATTCGATGCGCGGAAGCTGCTTCGCCTTCCTGACCTCAGCGCGAGCTACGCCATCACGCTGATAGCCTTCGATTGGCGATCGAACACGGTGGCGGTGGAGCTGACCGGGACCGCGTCGGATCGACCCGTGGCGCCGACCGCGCGCGCGATCTCGCCGACCGGGACCGCGGCTTTGCTGCCGAGCTACGTCGCGAACGCGCAGTCGCCGCCGCTTCCGTCGCTCGGGATCGCCGGAGCATTCGTGCCGGGCCCACCGGCCGGAGCTGCCCTCGTGCTCAGTGGCTCGTTCCGCCTCGAGCTCGCGCCTCCGGTCGCGCGCGTGTCACGCGCGGCGTGGACCGGCGATGACGCATCGTTCCACGCGGCATTCGGCGATCCGATCGCGCAGGTCAC
>CAZZAH010000022.1:0-15333 GCA_964652115.1 uncultured bacterium
TCCGGTGCACGGAGAGCAGCAAACCAGCGCCGGACCTCCGGCGTCCAGGAGGACTATTTCGATGCAGCCTACCCTACCGCGCTCTGGGCGGAACGGAAGCAGCCGCCCGGATACAGCTCGGGGCCTGGTGGGCGCGGCCTTCGCCCTCGCGCTGGCCGGGCTCGCCCTGGTCGGGACCCTCGCCCGCGCGGGAGAGGACGCGAAGTCGCTCACCACCGCGCCCGATTTCAAGGGGACGGACCTTGATGGCAAGACCTATCAGCTCAAGGAGCTTCTGACCAAGGGCCCGGTCCTCTTGAACTTCTGGGCCACCTGGTGCAAGCCCTGCATGCTCGAGCTGCCCGAGGTGCAGAAGGTGTGGGACAAGTACAAGGACCAAGGCTTCAGTTTCATCACGGTCACCTATGACGACGCCAAGAGCGTCGGCCAAGTTAAGCCCAAGGCGAAGTCGATGGGCTTCCGCTTTCCGGTGATCACGGACCCCGAGCACAAGATCGCGAGCCCTTACAGCGTGCGCAACTGCCCCACCTCATACTTGATCAGTCAGGACGGCAAGATCGTCTCGGTCTCGCAGGGCTATCGCCCCGGCGATGAGAAGAAGCTGGAAGAGGAGATCCAGAAGCTCCTGCCGACGAAGTCGTGAGGCCGCCAACATCCCCGGAAACGGACATCCGGGACACCCATCGGCGGGCGGCTGCTCGCGGCGTTTTCGCCTGTGCCCTCCTCTCCGCTCTCGGCACGATCGCGCGAGCGGAGGAAGGCGCCACGGTCCAGATCGCCAATCAGCTCGAGGCGTACTACGACACCAAGCTCGAGGAGTCGGTGATCGATGACCGCCTCGACGCGGGCTTGACCTACGGTCCCTACAGCATCGGCGCGGAGTTCCTCAGCCACTCGCCGTCGGATCCGATTTGGCTCGACCCGAACGATTTCGGCGAGCAGACGCAGGGGTTGCGCAAGCGTTGGATCGCGGCGGAGTCGAACGGTTGGTCGGTGCGCCTCGGCGACGTCTACGGCACGCTCGGACGCGGCCTCGCGCTCTCGATCTTCGAAGATCAGGTGGTCGACTTCGACAACGCGCTCGACGGTATCCACGGAGAGGCGTCCGTCGGGCCCGCGTCGCTCAAGGTGATCGCGGGCACCAACTCGTTCGACGAAGCGGCGCAGGTGGTGAAGGGCGCGGAAGCGAAGGTCGCACTCCCTCGCGGCACGACGCTCGGGATGGAAGGGGTGCTCTTGAACTCGGTCGCCCACGGTCCGGCCGATCGACCGCTGCGCGACCAGCTGGGCGGAGCCCACGCCGCGACCAGCTTAGGAAGCATCGCCGACTTCTATGGCGAATACGTGCTCCGGAGCTACCGCTACTACGAAGCGGATCCCAAAGCGACCGGAGAGGGGCACGCGGGCTACGCTTCGGCCACCTGGTACCTCGGGCGAGTGCAGGTCCTCTCGGAGTTCAAGGATCTGCTCCGCTATAAGCTGCTCGACGCGTCGGAGAACGGCTTCACCGCCTCCACACCGTCGATCATCAATCCCCCGACCGCCATTCGCCAGCATGCCAGCACGCTCCTCAACCGCGGCGGCCACACGCCGAACATCGATCTGAACGACGAACGCGGCGGCAAGGTGGAGGCGCTGGTGACGGTCGACGACAAGACCCACCTCACCGGGGCGTTCGGCCGCACCGAAGCGCGTCATCGTCATCAACCCTCGCGCGAAGTGTATGGCGAGATCGAACGCTGGCTGACCGATCGCGCCGAGGTGATCGCGAAGCTCGGGGAGACCGAAGAGATCGTGATCGAAGGAGGCGAGGAGATCTTCACCGAGAGGATCACCTACGCCGGGACCTTGCTCGTTCCGTGGAACGACACCTGGAGCACGCAGATCGACTTCGAGACCCAGGGGACGCAGGAGCAGAATCGTGCGACGCGGGACTTCCAGGCGCCCCTCGAATTCCGGGATAATCTCCTCAGCCTGACCATGAGCCGAGCGCCCAACATGTCCTTCGCCTTCACCTCCGAGTGGAGCGACAGCCCCAAGGAGGTCGACGACTTCTGGATGTGGGGCGAGTGGAACCTCAGGCTCGGCGATCGTCATCAGCTTTCCCTCGGCGGAGGCAAGCTGCGCGGCGGTCAGCTCTGCTCGGGCGGCGTGTGCAAGTTGGTCGACCCCTTCGAAGGAGGACGGATTGAATTCCTCACCACGTTCTAGCCGCACCCAAATCGTCTGGCTTCTGGGAGCGCTGGTCTTCTTCGCGGGTTGCTCCGACGACCTGGCGCCTCCGACGCAAGGGACGGTGCACGTCGCGCTCCAGGCGGAAACCGCGGGCGCGGCGGCGGACGCACGCATCTACGACGGCCAAGAGCTGGTCAAGGTGGTCGAGACCGAGACGTCGTTCGAGCTTCGGCTCACGGCGGGCGAGCATCACTTGAGGATCGAGAAGCCCTGCTCCGCCTTCTCGCCGCAGTCCGAGATCTCGCTCACCGTCCAGTCGGGACACGATCACGCGGTCGGGTGGACGGTGTCCCCCGAAGGCGGCCTCGCCGTCTCCTCCTCGATTCCGGGGGCGCGCATTCTGTTCGACGGCGCGGCGACCGGAAAGGTCACGCCGGCCACGCTGGATTGCGTCGTTGAGGGCGAGCACACGGTGAGCGTCGAGCTCCTCGGGACACAAGGCGGCGAACCGCGCACGGTCCAGATCACCGGCGAAACGCAGACGGTGGACTTCGACCTCACACCGGCTCCGCAGGCACGCGGCGCGATCTTGGAGCTCTGCACCGCGACGTTCTGCCCGAACTGCCCGCCGGCCGACGCGGCGTGCAATGAGCTCAGCCTCGATCAGACCCTACCCGCCGACCGATTCATCTCGGTCGAGGTGCACAGCCGCTGGGGCGGCACCGATATCTTCGCCACCCCCTCGAGCATCGCGCGCGACGGATTTCTCCTCGGCGAATCGCAGGGGAATCCTCTCGCGATCGTGAACGGAACGAGCTCGCGGCGCGGCGCGGGCAATGGCGATGTCCCCACGTTGGTCGGCGCCTATCGTGAGTTCGTGAACACCTACCTCAGCCAGTCGGCCGCGGTGAGCCTCTACTGGCTCGACCCGGCCTACGACGCGGGGCAAACGATCTCGGGGAGCGTGCGGCTCTTCGCGATCTCCGATCCGCCTGCGGCCGACCTGACCAAGCTGGAGGTCTGGATCCTCTACTACAAGGATCAGCTCCAGTGGCAGCATCCGTCCTATGGGCTCACCACCTATTACCACGTCATCCGCGAGTACAAGGAGCTGGGCAACTTCTCCGACCTCGGTTTGACCGCGACGGGAAGCTGGACCGACCTCCCCTACTCCTTCGATCTGTCGGGCGACACGCAGTACTCGGAAAATCACCTCGGCGTCGCGGTCTTCGTGCAGAACTCGGAGACGAAGGAGGTCGTGCAGATCATCCACCGGACGGTCACGGCGGCGCCTTGAGTGATCGCCTGACCGAGGCCAAGGCGAAGGCGCGGCTCTTAGAGCTTCGCCGTGAGGTCCGCCGGCACGACCGGCTCTACCACGTCGAGGCGAGTCCTGAGATCAGCGACCGAGAGTACGACCGATTGATGGAAGAGCTTCTCCGCCTGGAGGAGCTCTTCCCGTCTCTGGCCACGCTCGACAGCCCGAGTCAACGCGTCGGCGGAGAGCCGATCGATCGATTCCGCGCGCTCCCCCACTCGCAGGCGATGCTCTCGCTCGGCAACACCTACTCCGAGGAAGAGGTGACCGAGTTCGATCAACGCGTGCGGCGGATGCTCGAGACCGAGGAGCCGATCGACTATCTGGTCGAGCTCAAGATCGACGGCGTGGCGGTGGCGCTTCGCTACGAAGAGGGCCGCTTCGCGCTCGGCTTGACGCGCGGCGATGGGCGCGAAGGGGACGAGATCACGCGGAATCTGCGCACCGTGCGGGGTCTCCCGCTGGCACTCGAGGACGAGCGAACGTCGCTCGAGGTGCGCGGCGAGGTCTACATCCCGCGCGCCGATTTCACCGAATGGAACCGTCGCCGGGAAGCCGCGGGCGAGAAGCTCTTCATGAACCCGCGCAACACCGCGGCCGGCACGCTCAAGCTCCTCGATTCGCGGGAGGTCGCGCGGCGACCGCTCCGCTTCTTCGCCTACGGCATCGTCGATCCGGGGCGCCTGGAGCTCGCGCGACAGGAGGAGATCCTGCTCTCTTTGCGGCGACTCGGCTTTCCGGTCGAACCGAACTTCCACCGCGCCCACGGCATCACCGACGCGCTCGCCCACTGCGCGTCGTGGCGCGAGCGACGAGCCTCCCTCGCCTACGAGACCGACGGCATGGTGATCAAGGTGGATCCGCTCGCGTTGCAAGCGCGGCTCGGAGCGACCAGCAAGGCGCCGCGCTGGGCCGTCGCCTACAAGTTCGAGACGACTGAAGCGGTGACCCGCGTCCTCGACATCACCGTGCAGGTCGGCCGAACCGGCAACGTCACGCCGGTGGCCTCGCTCGAGCCGGTCGAGCTGCTCGGCACGGTGGTGAAGCGCGCCACCCTCCACAACGCGGACGAGATCGCGCGCCTGGACCTCCGCATCGGCGACTGGGTCGGCATCGAAAAGGGCGGCGAGATCATCCCCAAGGTGACGCGTGTCTTGGCGGAGCTCCGCGAAGGGAACGAGCGCGTGTTCGACTTCCCCACCCGCTGCCCCATCTGCGATGAGCCATTGGTGCGCGAGGAGGATGAGGTCGCGATTCGATGCCCGAACGAGTTCTGTCCGGCGCAGCGCAAGCGCCAGATCCTTCACTTCGTCGCGCGGGGCGCGATGGATATCGCCGGCATCGGCGAGTCGCTCGTCGATCAACTCGTCGATCAGGAGTTGGTGCGATCTCCGGCCGAGCTCTTTCGACTTTCGGCCGAGACCTTATCGGCGCTCGAGCGAATGGGTGAGAAGTCGGCGCAGAACGTGATCGACTCGATCGAGGCGAGCAAGGGACGCGGGCTGCCTCGCCTCCTCTTCGCCCTCGGCATTCGCCACGTCGGCGCGACCGCCGCGCGCCTGATCGCTCGACACTTCGGCACGCTCGAAGCGGTGCGCGCGGCGAGCGAGGAAGAGCTGGCGGAGGTCCCCGGCGTCGGAGAGGTGATCGCAGCTTCGGTCGCGCGTTACTTCGCGCGCCCCGAGACCAGGGCGCTGCTCACAGAGCTCGACGCCGCGGGGCTCAAGCCCGCGCCCGAGCCGATCGTGCGGCCCGACCCGGCGGAAGTGGAAGTGGAGTCGCCCTGGCCCGCGATCGCGAAGAAGACCTTCGTCCTCACCGGCACGCTGACCCGTTGGACGCGCGACGAGGCGCGGGCGGAGATCGAGCGGCGAGGCGGCCGCGTCAGCGCGAGCGTGAGTAAGAAGACCGACTACGTGGTGGCGGGAGAAGAGGCCGGCTCGAAGCTCGACAAGGCGCGCGACCTCGGCGTGCGCGTGCTCGACGAGGTCGCGTTCGCTGCCCTTCTCGCCGAACCCGACTCGGCCGGCGAAGGCGCCTAGCTCGACCGGCGAATCCCGCTAGCTCTGCCCGCCCGCGAGCCGCTCGGCGTAGATCTTGACGCCCCACTTCTTCCGCGCGCTCTCGAGCATCGCTTCCACCTTCTTGTCGGCCTTTTCGTCGCGCACGTAGGTGATCGCGTTCGCCTTCGCTTCCTCGAAGGTCATCTGCCGGCGATGCTCGCGATGTGCCACTCGAACCAGCGTGACGCCATGCTGGGTATGCACCGGCTCCGAGATCTGTCCGGTATCGAGCCCGATCGCGACCTTCATGAAGGGATCCCACGACGCGTCGACCGGAGGAGCGCCATTCAGATCGACCTCCTTCGTGTCGCTGTAGAGCTGGATGCGTCGATCGAGCTGCTGCTCCTGCGGGCCGAGCTCATACCAGAGCGACGGATCGCCGGCACGCAGCTTGGCGAGAACCTGCTTGGCCCGCTCTTCCTTGTCCTTCGGGAAGATCATCAAGCCGAAGGATCCCATGTCGGCAGTGACGTACTCCTTGCCTCGTGCCTCGAAGTGCGCGCGGAGCTCGGCCTCGGTCGGCTCGGATTGCGGCAAGAGCACCGTGTCGCGGAACTGGTCCAGCAGGCCCTTCTCCTCGACTCGCTTCATCCGTGCAACGAAGTCGGGCCGATTCTGCATGCCGGTGCGCTCCGCCTCGTTGTTGAACATCATGCGAAAGACGCGATTCTGGATCTGGTAGGTGATCTTGTTCATCGGTCCGACCGTCGGCCAGCTGTCGAGGTCGACGTCATCGAGCGAACGAATGAACTCGCTCACCGAGTAGGTCTTGCCCGCGAGATCGAAGCAGGGCTTGGCGGCGTCTTCCTTCTTCACCAGCCAGGCGGGACCACGCAGCGTCTGGTAGTTGACCGCTTGGCCCTTGTCGACCGCGACCTGCACCGAATCCCAGAAGGTCGACATCGCCACCGCCACCAGGCTGTCGTTCTCGGTGTGGAAGGCGATGCCCGAGGCCTTCTTCAAGCTATCGACGTAGGCCTGGTTGTGCGGCATGAACGCGAGGTCGGAGAGATTCTGCTTCGCGCGATCGATCAGCCCCGGCTCGGAGTTGAGGTCGAAGGGCTCGTAGTCCAGCACCTTGACGATGTAGAAGCCCGAGTTGGTCTCGATCGGACGGGAGATCGTGCCGGCGGGAACATCCTCGAGCATGACCGCGGCGAGGAGCATCCACGGAGTCTGCCCGGCGCGCAGACGTTGCTCGATCGCGCCCGGCTTCGCGCCCGGCATCGCGCCTCGGGCATACTTCGTGGCCACCGATTCCAAGCTCTGCCCGGCCGCAATCTCCGCCGCGGCCTGCTGCGCCACCGCCTTGCCGGGGAAGTTCGCGCTCATGACGTGAGCGACGCGCGAGAGCTTTCGCAGGCGCTCGTCCATTCCCTGAAGCGAGAGGGCGAAGGCTTGACGCCGCGCGGTCTGAAAATCGCGCTGCAGCGTCTTCTCATAGGTGATGCGCTGGGAGCGAGCGCGCAAGGGGTCCGGCTTGGGGCAGTTCTCCCGGGCGAGTCGAAGCAGGATCTCCTTGTCGGCCAGGGTGCGAACGAAGTCGGTTCTGACGGCAACGCTGGTCGTGTCGTAAGAGGTCTCCGGATGGGTTCGCTCCCACTCCGACTTGAGCTGCGATGAGCTGATCCGCCAACCCTTGGCCGATGCCACGGTGTCGGGTGGGTCGTTCGCGCAGCCCAGCAAGGCAAGCAGCCCGCATCCCACCGCGAAGGCCCGAAACCAACCGACCCATTCCTTGCCCATCGATCCTCCCTTACATGGCCGACATTTCGGTGGACGGAAGAAAGCCCCGCCGACTCCCGGGCGAGGCACCGCGCGACTCTACCGACCGATCCCCAATGCCGCAAGCGCGTCGGTCCGTCCGACACTCACAGGTCAGAACCGCGAGGCGAAACGAAGGTGGATCCTCGCCTCCGAGAAGCGCGGCGCCCCGGGGAAGCCGAGGTCCAAAGCCACACTCCGGGCGCCCAGGCGCGGGGCGATTCCGACTCCGTAGCCCCACTTCCAGGAGGTCGAGGCACTCGCCTCGGGCCCCCGAATCGCCCCTGCATCGACGAAGAGATAGGCCCACCCCCCGTTGGAGAGGAGAGAGCCCGCCTCCAGCTGTCCGACTCCATATCGGCGGGCCGGGAAGGCCTCTTCAGGATGCCCGCGAAGATCGGCCGAGCCGCCGAGCCGGTAGATCTCGCTCGCCGGAAGGCTGTCGCCGCCCGTGACCGCGCCGGCCAGGAGGTGGAGTCGCGCGGCGAAGTTACCGCGCACCCTTCGGAGGAGCTCCGCGTTCAGGTCCGCGCGATTTCTGCGCTCGGATCCGGCGGAGCTGCCGTCGGGTGCGCGTACGCGATCCCGACCACTCCTGACCGTCACCTCGGCCTGCCCACCGCGCCACTCGGAAAGATGAAGCGCGCTCCAATGCGCCCCGACCACGCTCGACAGGCGTCGATGCTGCTCGGCCGGCTCCGCGCCCAAGGAAGCGCGTCGATACTCGAGCCCGCCGGATACGGTCCAGTCCCAGCTCACCGGTGCGTCGATCGTCCCTTCCCAGATGAGCTGCGAGTAGGTCGAGTCGCGCACCTCCTGCTCGAGCCCGAAGCTCCCACCGACCGGCAAGCGAGGCAGGAGGAGCTCACGGTAGTCGAGACGGAAGCGCGACTCCTTCGGCCGCGGTCGCGACCATCGCACCCCGACCGCGCGGCCCGCGCCGCCGAGGTTGCCGAGCTCGATCGCCGCAAGCCCGGTCACGGTTCGATTGACGGCCGAGTAGCCAAGCACCCCTTCTGCGCGATTCTGCGGCACCTCCGCCACCGGATAGACGACACGAAGGCCGCCCTCGCGCAGCCGCTCCAGCCGCGGACCATCGACCCGCTGAAAGAGGTTCGTCTGCTCGAGGCGCAAGCCTCGATCGACCAGACGCGATTGACGGAACGGCTCGCCCGGACGAAAGCGCAGCCATCTTCGCGCGAAGGCCGGCCGAGTGGAGCGGGCGCCTTCGAGCGTGAGCTCGCGCACGAGCTCACGGGAGCCGGGATCGAGGCGAATCCCGGCGTGAACCTCTCCGTTGCGTACGCTCACGCTCTCGACGCGCGCGGTGGCGAAGGGATAACCCGCCTCGGTCCAGCCGTCGACCCAGCTCCAGATCGATTGCTCGAGGCGAGCTGCGTCGAAGGGCTCACTTCTCGAAGGCGATCGCGGTCGATCACCACCCAGCTCCTCATGCGCGCGAAGCGAATCGGGCAGGTCGGCCAAATGAACGAAGAGCGTGTCCCAGCGGGCGCGCGGCCCCGCATCGATCGTGAGCTCCGCGCCCTCCTCCGTTCGCGACGGCGAGATCAGCCGCAAGGTCGCGCCGAGGTACCCGGCCTCGAGCATCGAGTCGCCCCAACGCGTCAGCTCGTCACCGAACGCGCGGAGCGACGGCCGCGGACCGAGCAGCAGCGCGTCGAGCTTCGACTCGAGCTCACGACGCAGCTCGGGCGGCGCCTGTCCCGCCATGCGAACCGCGGGCGTAAGGAGCGAGTCGGAGCTCGATCGTTCGAGAAAGGCATCGCCCGCTTCCCCGCGCGACAGGGAAGCAGACAAAAGCGCGGACAGGACCGTCAGCATGAGCGCCGTCACGATCCGTGCACTGAAGTCACCCCGCATCAAAAGGTCGCCCTCAATTCCATCCGCGCCTCCCGCACCTCGCGTCCATCATCCGGCTTCTGCTCGCGTAGCGACGCGGAGAGATCGAGCGACTCCTTCAGGCGGAAGGAGCTCAAGAAGCGGCCGACCCAGCCGGGTCGTTCGAGCGCGCGGTCAGGTCGTCCTTCGCCGTTCCGGCGCGAGAGCGAGGTGCGCGTGGTCGAGAGCTCGATGCGGCTCCGACGGCTGGGGCTCACCAGCAGGCTCGAGGTCGCCTCGTAGACCGTGACCGATTCGCGCGAGGCGATGCGATCGCGCAGCCGAAGCGACGTGTCGAGTCCTAGGCTGACGCCGCCGTTCACGCTCAGGTCCTGATCGCAGCGCAGACGGCGCGAGCTCCAGCCGCTGGTCGCGCGCGTCGCCCCGGTCTCCAGCCGATGTTCTTCTCGCTCGAGCTCCGGCTCGACGTCGATGCTCCAACGCGAGGTCGGGCGTGAACGCAGGCGCAGCGCGAGCAGCCGCCGGTTGTCCTCCTCACGATAGTCGGTGGCGGGCCGCGTGGTGGAGCGCGAGAGCTCCAAACGAAGACGAGGAGAAAACACACGCGCGTTCGGCAACGCCGAGAGATCGGTGCGAAGGTCGGCGCGCGCGCGCGGCTGATCGCGAAGCGCGAGAAGGACCGGCACGAACCGCGCGCTGAGATACCCGATCGGGCGATCGGAGTCGACCTGGGCGGTCCAGCTCTGCGTCACCCGGAGAGTTCGAATGAAGCGTCGGAGCGGCGTGCCTCGCCCGTCCGTTTTGGCCAGGCTGCGCTCGAGATCGAGCTCGGTTCGGAAGGACGCCTCGAGTCGATTCCGCGCCGCCTCGCTCGCCCCTTCGCGATAGAAGAGGTCGTAGTCGCCCACGCCTTGATAGACGCCGAGCGAGTCGTAGTGCCCTTCGCCCTCGCCGACGAAGCGGATCTCCTTCAAGCGCTGGCGCTCGGCCACGCTCGAAAGCTCGAAGCGCCCCTCCTGTGAAATCGCCTCATGGATGCCGCGAACATACCAACGTAGACGACCTTGATGGCTCGTCTGTCGCTCGCCGCTCCCCTCGGGACGCAGGATCCTGACCGCGTAAAGAGCCGAGGCCGATTGGCCGCTCGCGCTGGAGAAACTGAGGTCGGCTTGTCCGGTCTGCCCGCGATCACGTCTTCTCTGCCGCGGACCTTCGAGCACCCAGCTATCGCGCAGCGTCCATTCGAGCGATGCCTGGGTGCGCTCGAAACGACGGCCCGAAGCGACGCGCAGGCCTCCTTCGTGGAAGAGGTCGCCCGACCTGGTAGGACCGGAACCGCGCGCGGTGCGTTCGCCTCGATAGCGAAGCCGCGCGTCGACCAGCGAGCCGGGAAGGCCGAGCGACGCTTCCGAATTTCGGCGCCGCCCATGCACGCGAAGCGAATCGAGCTCGTCGCGGCTTCGCGCCTCGAGCCATCGACCACTCAATCGAAGCGGACCCAGCGGCACGCGTCCGTCGGCCTGCAGTCGCTGCGCGTCGAAGTTCTCGCGGTTCGACAACGTCTGTCCTTCCAGTCCGAGCTCGCTCGCGCCGCGCGTGAATCGCGTCCCGAGGGTCGATCGCGAGTCGCCGCTCGCGAGTCGCGCCGCGTCGAGGTTCCAGTCGAGCCCGAAGAAGGCGGGGTCGAGTCGATCGAGCGAGCGGAAGCGCCGGTCGACCTCGCGCTTCTTCCCATAGAGGACGACCTTGGTCCCGCCGACATCGAGCGGGCTGCTCCGCGCTTCGCCCGAGAAGGCGACGCCACGATTGTCGTCGTCATCTCGGCGCGAGAATCGGTTCTGATCGAAGTCGGAGAGGGCGAGCTCGCCGCGAAGCCCGACCCCGAGCAGCCGATCGGTCGACCCGACCACGCTGACCAGATCGGTCGAGGTGGGACGCGGCACCTCGCGACCCGCCAGGTAGTCCCCCTGCTTTCGTCCGACGAAGACGAAGTAGCGATGGTCGGCCACGTCGGTCGTGTCGGCGTAGTCTCCCTCACCCTCGCCCACCTGATCGAAGCGGACGAGCCAAGCGCCCGCGCCTTGGCCGACGTAGAGGAAGAAGGGGGTGAGCAGCGTGTCGTTCTCGACTTTCTCGTACTCGCCCCCGCCCTCGCCCACGAACTCGATGCCGGAACGAAGCGCGTCGGTCAAGCTGTCACCGGCGACCGAGAGCGCGGCTTTCTCCTCGGCGGTGAGCGGCGCGCCGAGTGGGCGGTTTCGGTCATCGCGTTCGCTCAGCCAGTAAAGACCGAGGCCGGAGGCGCGCACGCTTCCCGCGCTCGAGGGGACCGGCGACGCCGAGCCCACGCCTTGCCAGACGTCGACCGGCGGCGCGATCTGTCCGGCCGGCGAGCCTCCGGCGTCGCGTCCGACCTCGAAGCGCGAGACGGCGCCGAGGCCTCCCCCGCCGCCGTAGACCGAGCGCCGAAAGGCCTCGTTCAACACCTGGAAGTCGACCGCGATGCGCGAGTAGGCGGTGATCACGCGGCGGCCGGTGAAGGTCACGGTTCCCTCGGAGTAGTCGATGATGTAGTCGGCGCTCTCCCCGCGCGTGAGGCGCGCGCCGTCCAAGCTCACGCGCTCGCTCCCCGCGACGATCGCGCCGCGTGTGGTCGGGTCGATCGACTGGAGTCGGTACGGGCCCTGCTTGCCTTCCTCGCCCAGGAACTCGATGGTCGAGAACTCGCCCGGCGTGGTCGCGCCGGTCGCGAAGAGCGCCCCCTTGCCCGGCATCGCCTCCGCCTCGGCCCCTTCGAGCTCGCGCTGGTAACGCGCGAACTCGCCCCCCGCGAGGCTCAGCCGAAAGTCGCCCAAGGTCATTCGCGCCCGCGGGCCTTCCACCTCGAGCAAGACCCGATCGAGATCGGAGAGCGCGCTCGAAGTGCCGTCCGGCTGGAGCGGCGTGTCGCGATCGGTCAGAATCGCGCGGACCGAGACGTTGCGCGCGATCTGTCCACGCACGGTCAGATCGAGCGACTGGCGGAGCTTCAGGTCCTGCGCCGTCCCCACCTCGACCGAAAAGGTCTTGCTGCCGGAGAGATCGAGGCGCGCGAGGTCGAAGGGATCTTGGGAGGAGTCGCGCGTTCGTCCCGAGTCGGCCGGAGCACCATGCTCGATCTCGCTCGGCAAGAGCGGTCGATGACGGCGGTACTCGGCTCGCAGCGGAATCGGGAACGCGCGATAGGCGACGCGAAAGAGCGCCCCCGGCGCGTAGTGCCGCAGCAGCCGAAGCCATCCCGCCTTCGGGTCGAGCAGATAGTCGACCCCGCGCGTCAGCAGCGAATCACCGTGATACAACGCGAAGGTTCGTGGCTCGATCCATGGAGTCGGCAGATCCAACCGCGTCGAGTCGGCCCCGAGCTCGAGCACGAGCCGAACGACCCCCGCGTGATAGACCGTGCTATCGGCTTCGATCGCCCCCGCCCGCGCGTGACCTCCGAGCAAAGCAAGCCAGAAGAGGAGCGCGCGCGAGAGAGCTCGGCTAACGGCGGGTCGAGTCGGCATCCTGGGCATAGCGAATCGCCAGCCGCGCGACCTCGCCCTGATCCGGACGCGCGAGGCACAGGAGCGTATCGGCGCTCGCCACCAGATCGCTCAGCTGGGAGCCGTTCAACGCGGGGATCTCCGCGTGAAAGAGGAGCTCGCCCGCGGGGTCGAAGAGCCGGATCCAGCTTCCATCCCCCGCCGCGATCGCCACCGTGCGATTGGGCAGGAGATCGAGCAGCTCTCCGCGTCCCAGCTTGGGCCCGAGCCCTTCGTCGAAGCGCCAGTTTGGGAGCACGACACCTTGGCGCGAGTAGCGGAGCACCGAGCCCGCGGCCGGATCGAGCACATAGAGGTCGCCCGCGTCGTCGACCGCGAGGCGCGTCGGGGAGCGCAGTCGCGCGTCGCCGCTCCCCGCCGCCGCCAGGTCGGTCAGATAGGCGCCGAATCGATCGAAGAGCAGGAGACGTCCGCCCACGCGATCGAGCACCACCAACTCGCCCGTCTTGGTCAGCACGAAGTCGACCGGATCGACCAGGCCGAGCTCGTCCCCTTCCACCGCCGGCGCGTAGGTCAAGGCGGTCCGCCAATGCCCATCGAGGTCGAAGGCGTAGAGCGTGCTCGTCTGCCCGTCGAGCGCGAAGAGCTCGGTCCCTCGCGCGCCGAAGAGCGCCGAGAGCCGGGCGACGCGCGATCCCCCCTGGTCGCCGAGCCCGAAAGACTTCCACATGCTGTCCGGATCGATGCGAAAGAGGCGGGTTTCCGAGCGATCGACGATGAACAAGCGGCCGAGGCCATCGCGCGCGAGTCGACTCGGCTGAACTCCCTTGGGAGCGGAGATGGGTGAAAGGAGCGACACCGATCGCGGGATCGGTCGATCGGTCTCCGCCGCGCGCGCGATGGAGTGCACGCTGGAGTGCGCGATGCTGGCGAGGAGACAGAGCGCCAGTGCAAGCGTTCCTCTTCCTCGGTCCAGCCTTCGCGATCGAGGGGCCGGCGCGCGCATCACGAACTAGGGAAGTTTGCGCGTGAGCGTCAGCCGAGCGGCGCCGAGCTCGGGTCCGGGACGAAGGCTCAGGCGGGTCTCGCCCGCTCCACCGTGCTGCGAGAGGACCGCATCGAACATGGAGGCGAGACGATTCACGACCGCGAGGCCGACCATGTTTCGACTGACGCGGTAGGCGCTCAAGCTGTCGTTCCGCTTCTCGCGGTAACGCACGCGAGCAGCGTCGCTCTCCCACTCCCACGCGCGATCGGCGGGGATGCGATGCTCCGCGAGGTAGGCCTCGCGCGCCTCGAGATCGTCCTCGTAGAGACGACGTGCGTCCGAGCGCACCACGATGTCATAGACGTCGCTCGAGTTGATCAGGCCGAGGAGACGGTAGTAGTCGTCATCGCGTCCGTCGGGATGCTCCACCCCCGCGAAGAGCCGCGCCATTTCCAGATAGGAGTCGCGCCGCAGGCCGCCTTGAATACGGAACGTGGCGAAGGCGGCCCAGATCGCGCCCTCTGCCCCGAGAAAGGCGAGCCCACGCGAGGTGTTGCCGGCGCGCAGTTGCGCCGAACCTGGAAGAAGAAGCGAGAGCCCGATCGCCTTCAAATGACGGTTCGAGGCGGGCGTCGCCGCATCGGCTCCACCGATTTGGGTCTGTGGGAGCAGCGATTGCCTCGCCCCGGGCAGGAGCCCGGCCGCGCCGCTTCGAGCGCTCGATTCGTTGAGCCCCAACCGCGAAGCGGAAGGCGACACGAAGCTCGGGCGAAACTCGATCGCCGCGGCCGGCGAGGCAAGGAGGCCGAGCATGCAAACGACGATCCAGCGACGCAACTGAGCTCCTTCCACCACGCGCATCGTCACCGCCAAGCGCAAGAGAGCGCGAACACCGCGCGGGGATCCTGGAGGGAGCCTTCGAGCCGGCTCTCCAAGTGCAACGCGCCGGTGGTCGATTGACCGGCACGCCGGCGGCGCGCGGTCTGAAACGCGTCGATCCCGCTCACGATTCGATTGAGCACGAGCACGGTCACCGCGAGGTTCGCCTTGTCGGCGAGATCATCGGCCTTGGTCCGCATCTTTCGGAATTCGGTTCGATTGGCCGAGGAAGCGTTGGGATCGTCCGGGTTGTAGCCGGAGCGAAAGTCGTCCCACCCGCATCGATAGTCGTCCTGACGCGCGAGAGCGTCGTAGTACTTGTCGCTCTCGCCCATCGCGGTCAAGGCGGAGTCGGCGCTCGCGGTGTAGAGGCATCCGTCCTCGCCGGTCGTGCCGGAGAAACGGGTGTAGTCCCAGTGTCTCCGCGCGAAGCTCTCCGAATCGCCTTCCTTCGTGTGCGCGGCGTCGAGATACGAGAGACGCGCGAACCAGCCCGCCGCCTCCGCCCCCAGATAGATGAAGCCGCGACGATCTCCATTCAGGAACTGACCGGCTCCCGGTAGCACGAGGGAGGAGAGCAGCGCCAAACCGGGAAGCGGGGCCTTGCGCGGGGTCTGACCGAGGCTCGCGAGCACCATAGGCTCGACCGGGTGCGCGATCGAAGACTGGTTCAGCGAGAAGCCTTGCCCGAGCGAGAGCGGCCCAACCTCGGCAGGCCCAACCTCGGCAGGCCCAGCCTCGGCAGGCCCAACCCCGGCAGGC
>CAZZAH010000022.1:15433-19445 GCA_964652115.1 uncultured bacterium
CGGCAGGCCCAGCCTCGGCAGGCCCAACCCCGGCAGGCACAGCCTCTCCGGCACGGGCCGCGCTCGATACGCTGATCAAGACCCCGAAGGTCGCGATCAGCGTCGCGGCTCCCCTGCTCGGCTCGCGTCGCGTGTTGCCGGGCTTTCCTCTCATCGCACCACCGCCACCTTTCGGAAGATCTCGGAATTGAGTCCGTCGCCGCGAAGCTGGAAGCGCACGTGATATAGACCCGGCGGCACGCGCCCCCAATTCCACGCCAACCTCGTGCCGCTCGCGCCCGGCTCGGCCCGCGCTGCGAGGTGCGCAACCTGGCGGCCCGAGAGGTCGAACGCGGTCAGCTCGACCTCGGCCGGCGAGCCGACCACGAAGCTGATCGCGAGCTCATCTCCCCGAAGCGGATTCGGGTAGAGGTTGAGCGATGAGGCCGCGAAGCCTTCCGGTGCGGCGGCCGGTGTCGGGATCCACGCGGCGGGATAGACGTGCGAGCGTTCGAGGTCGACCGCGGGGTACGGGAAGAACCCGCTTCCGCTGATCTGTCCCTCCGGCACGCGGAGCACCGACATCGCCTCGATCGGGCGCGGCACCTCTTCGTCGGTCTGGCCATAGGCGTTGCCCAGAATCAGGCGCGGGCCGTACTCGCCCATCGGCGGCGACCAATCAGGGCCGTGGAGCGCGCGGCTTCCGATCGAGATGGGCCAGCCTTCGACATTCTTCGCCTCGCCGTTCCACGCCAGCAGGATGCCGTCGGTGCGATGGATCAGGAGCTCCGGCACGTCGTCGCCGTTCACATCGAGCGCGCGAGGCGAGGCGGTCAGATCGAAGGCGCGCTCGTCCTCGCTCCAGACCGAGTGAGGCCACCCTGGCTCCTCGAGACCGTTCCAGCCGAACGCGTGCACGAGGCCGCCACGTTCGACCGCGATCGTCTCCAACACACCGTCTTGATCGAGGTCGCTCACGATCGGTGTGCCGACGATCTGCCCACCGGTGCGAATGGGCCAGCCGGGCAGCAGATCCCCGTCGTGGTTCCGCCACTCGATCATACCGTCGTCCCACCCGAACAGATGACGTCCACCGTCGAGCTCGAGATAGAGATGTCCCGCGGGCCTGGCTTCGATTGGGGTCGCGGGGCCGTCGAGAGCGTCGCTGCCGCGCGCGCGCCGCCAGCTGATCGGATTGAAGTTGGCAACGTCCCAGACCGCGGCACCGACCTCGCCGTTCGCCGCCATGAACTGCGCGTGCACGATCGCGCTCGCCGGCTCGCTGCGCCCCACCCCGATCGAGAGGAGCGCTGCGCCCGAGCTCATCGCCGTATCCATGCGGGCGGGATCTCCGACCCTTGGCGCGAAGCCGCGCAAGTGTCCGTCGGTGCAGCCGACGAAGATCAGCGAGTCGATCACGCTCGGCGCGCTCGTCACCAGCGAATCGGTCGGCGGCCAGACGAACTCGAGCGAGCCGAATCTCCCGACCGTGACGTAGAGCGCGCCCTTCGACACCGCCGCCACCATCGCGCCGGGCGCACGCGGCGCGGGGAAAAGGAAGCTCGGCGACGCCGCCATCGGATGAATGATGTCGGACGGCAAGAGGAGATAACGCGCGTCCTCCTCCTCCTCGCGGAACGGCGCCCCATCGGCGTGGAAGCCGATGATGGTGTTGCCTGAGGTGACCAGCACCTCGGGCCGCTGGTCGTCATTGAGATCGAGGGAGATCAGCTGCTGATCGGCCGAGTCACCGACGAAGGCGACGGGCCAGCCACCGGGTCGCTGCTCCACCTTCACCTTGAGGCGCATGTCGAACTGGACCGAGTCGATCACCGCGATCGAGATGCCGCTCGGCGTGCCGTCGTTGGAATCGCTCGAAGGATCGGTGAAGGGTGTGAGCTTGTTGTAGCCGCCGAGGAAGTAGGGATCGTAGGGGCCACCGAGAAATTCGTTCGACGCGGTGCCGATGTCGCGGATGCCGTCCGCCTCCATCAAACCGACCCCCGGTCGCGAGAAGAAGATGTTGATGCCGCCATAGGCCTGGCTCAAGCCGGCGTCGATCGCCTTCATGTCGACGTGCCAGATCAGGATGCCTTCACCCGGCAAGAGGTAGTCGTACTCACGCGCGGCGAGGGTGTCGCCGACCGCGCTCGAGTCGGCCGCCGGGCCCAAAATGACGCCGGTCTCCGGGTCGGTCTGGAGGATCACGGTGCCGTCGCCGTTCAGGTCCACCTTGCGGTTTTCGATCAGGTAGTACTCGGCGAGGTTGTTGTCCAAATAGACGTAGTCGTTCGTGACCGACGATGGGCCGAGTGAGGTTTCAAAGCTGTCGTCCTCGGCCGCGACGAAGTCACTAAGCTCCTGCAGGTGCGTGCTGCTTGATGGGAGAAACAGCGCCTTGTGCCACGGATCGAGGCTTGGCGGAATCGTCCCGCGCACGCCGATGGTTCGCGTCGTGTCCTCCGGGTCAGGCACGAGCGCGTAGAGGTTCGTCCCTGAGTCCATCAAGCTGTACGCACCGACGATCGGGATGCCGGTGGTGACGTCGTAGAGATCGAAGAAGAAGAGTTGGTGCCCGAATTCGTGGGCGATGACCGAGTTGAGCGCGCTCTCGAAGCCGTCCTGGGCGGAGGTCTCGGGTACGACCATCACGAGATCGATCCCGACCGTGTCGGCCTCCTCGACCACTTCAAAGGGCTCCGCAACGCCGAGGTTGAAGCTCGGGATGTCCCAGGGAGAATCCTGATTCAGATCGCTCTGAAAGTCCGAGCCGGCATGCCAGAGGATGAAGCTCTGGTAGCGACGGAAGTCGATCTCGGGCGAGCTCCGATCCGCCGTCGCGACCGCGTCGGCCACCAGGTCGATCGCGTGCTCGAAGATGTCGGGATTGGAATTGCTGAAGACCCACGGCCCGTACTTGAAGGTGTCGTCCAAGTGGTAGGCCGAGTCGCTCTCCGCCGGCCAGACGTCCCACGTCACCTGCAGCCATCCGTTCGACATCACGTCGTAGTAGCGGTGCAGCGCCTCGAGCTGGGATTCGAAGTAGGCCTTGTCGTGCGGCGCGGGATCGAGGAGAGATTTCGACTCCTCGTCGCGCCGAAGATCGAAGCGGCCATCGCCGGTCGTCTTCGAGCCCGGCGTGTCGTTCAGGAAGTCGACCCGAAGGACACAGATGCGGACCGTCTCGGCCTCCGCCGGAACCCCACGCGAGAAGGACTGCCGCTGAAGACGAATGAACTCATCGGGCGTTCTCGCGCCGAGCATCGCGGAGGCTCGATCCCTTACCTCCTTCGGCAGAATCGAAGGGGGCAGTCGATGCGCGGGATCCCAGCCCGCGTTACCGCGGCCGATCATCGACCCGTCGTTCCTCACGATGCGCTCGGAGGCGGCGCGATGCCGTGGGGCCGGCGGGAGCAAGAGATGCGGGAATTGCGGCCCGATCCTGTCCGCGCCGGGTACCGGCGCCGCCGCGTCCTTCGCGCGCGACGATTGGCCGGCATGAGAGGAAGCGGAATGCGGATCGTTCACCGGCGCGACGCGGCGGAGATTCAATGCGAGGGTCGGCCGGGAGGCGGCCAAGACTCCCACGATCGCGAGAAGAAGAATGAGGGCCAAGCGGCCCCGCGAGGGAGGGTAGCTACCCTCCCCGCGAGACGAACCGTCGACTTGTTTCATGGCATCCTTGGCCCGAAGGCCTGCTCGGCTTGCGGCCGCGCCGCGACTAGAAGCGGTAGGACAACGAGAACTTGTTCACTCGCTCCAAACCCTTCGCCTGGGGGACGCTGGCGTAGTCGGCGGTGAAGCTCGAGATGTTGAACCCGACACCGAAGGTCGGATCCTTGATGTCGCCGTCCTTGTCATAGATGTAGCCGGTGCGAAGCGCGAAGGTGCCCTGGTATGCGAGCTCCGCTCCGACGTTGTGGATCGGCTTCTCGTCGCTGTAGACGAGCGACTTGTTGAAGTCGTACGAGAAGACGCCGGACACGCCGGGCTGCCCATCGGGAGTCGAGGTGCCGAAGGCTCGCGTGGCGAA
>CAZZAH010000023.1:0-18535 GCA_964652115.1 uncultured bacterium
TCTCCATGTCGAAGAACTTCTGGTACTGCTTGATGATCGCGTTCTTGGGCTCGGTCAGGACCTTGAGCAGCGCCTCCTCGTCGAGATCGGAGAGCGTTGCCAACACGGGCAGACGTCCGATCAGCTCGGGGATCAAGCCGTACTTGAGCAGGTCCTCCGGCTCGATCTGGGCGTAGAGCTCGCCCAGGCTGTGCTCCTTCTTGCCCTTGGCCTCGGCGCCGAAGCCGATCGCGTTCTTGCCGATCCGCTTCGAGACCAGCTTGTCGATGCCGTCGAAGGCGCCGCCGCAGATGAAGAGGATATCCTTCGAGTTGACCTCGATGTACTTCTGCTGCGGGTGCTTTCGTCCGCCCTGCGGCGGCACGTTGGCCACGGTGCCTTCCAGAATCTTGAGCAGCGCTTGCTGCACGCCTTCGCCGGAGACGTCGCGCGTGATCGAAGGGTTCTCGCTTTTCCGCGAGATCTTGTCGATTTCGTCGACGTAGACGATGCCGTGCTCCGCCGCGACCAGGTTGAAATCGGCCGCCTGCAAGAGGCGAACGAGGATGTTCTCGACGTCCTCGCCGACGTAGCCGGCCTCGGTCAGGCAGGTGGCGTCGATCATGGCGAAGGGGACCTTGAGCAGCTTCGACATCGTCCGCGCGAGGAGCGTCTTGCCTGAGCCGGTGGGCCCTAAGAGGAGGATGTTCCCCTTCTCCAGCTCGACGTCGCCGTGGATCGAGGCGGGCTGCTGAATGCGCTTGTAGTGGTTGTAGACCGCGACCGAGAGGATCTTCTTCGCCCGGTCCTGCCCGATCACGTAGTCGTCGAGGACCCGCTTGATCTCCGACGGCTTGGGCAGGTTCTCTTTGTTGAGCGGGGTGTGGACCTCTCCGTCACCCTCCAAGATGTCGTTGCAGAGGCGAACGCACTCGCTGCAGATGTAGACGGACGGACCCGAGACGAGGCGCGCGACCTCCTCTTGACCACGACCACAGAACGAGCAGCGGATAGGATGCGGGGAATTCATACGCTTCTTCATGACTTCTCCTGGTCCTCACTCGTCCCACGCCCCAGAGAGAGGGCGCGAGACCCCGGGGCTCAATCGAGCACCGGACTTCGCTCTGCTTGTTAGATCGGTCCCCCGCGCCGCATCTCCACCCGTTATCTGTTCGAGGCCGTTATCTGTTCGAGGCCGTCATCTGTTTTGGGCCGTTATTTCTTCTTGGTGATGACTTCGTCGACGATTCCGTAGCTCATCGCCTCGTCCGCCGACATGAAGAAGTTACGATCGGTATCGCGTGCCACCTTCTCCACCGGTTGACCGGTGTGACGCGAAACAATCTCGTTCATCTTGCCGCGCAGGGCGAGGATTTCCTTGGTGTAGATGTGCATGTCGCTCGCCTGGCCGCGGCTTCCACCCATCGGTTGATGGATCATGATCCGACTGTGCGGAAGCGCCTGGCGCTTGCCGTGCGCGCCGGCCGCGAGCAGGAGCGCCGCCATCGATGCGGCTTGTCCCATGCAGGTCGTCGCCACGTCGGGCTTGATGAACTGCATGGTGTCGTAGATGGCGAGCCCGGCCGAGACGATTCCACCCGGCGAATTGATGTAGAGGTGGATGTCGCGCTCCGGGTCCTCCGCTTCCAGGAAGAGGAGCTGCGCGATGACCAGGTTGGCCACGATGTCATCGATCCCCGTCCCGACGAAGATGATTCGATCACGCAGCAGTCGGGAGAAGATGTCGTAGGCCCGCTCTCCGCGGGCAGACTGCTCGACTACGATCGGCACCAGAGACATGGGCCTCTTGACCTCCTGGCTATCCGCCGCTGCGGCGGAAGGGACTTCGATGCTGGCCCATCGCCGCGAACGGCGCTGGACAGGACGCTGGAGCCGGTTGGGTTCCTAAGGCGTAACGATCCGGGACGCGCTCTCGCGCGGCTTCAGGATCCGATGAACCGTCGCCGCCTCCAAGAGGAAGCTCAGCGTCTTTTGCTCCTGGAAGCGGTCCTTCATCCCCGGCAGCCGCTCCTCGCGTTCGAGTCGCCGCCGCGCGGCCTTAGGATCCCGCTCCTGCTCCAGAAGTGTCGCCAGCCTCTGCTCGAACTCTTCATCGGTCAGGCGAATGGACTCCTTGCGCGAGATCGAGTCGAGGAGGATGTCGCGCTTCCACCGGCGCACCACCAGCGGCGCGAGCGCGGTCTTGATTTCCTCATCGCTCGCCCGGGGGTTGTCCTTCTTTGCCTGCTCGGCGGCGCGCTTTTCCGCCGCGGCCAGGAGCGCTTCGGGGACATCGAAGGGATTCGCCTCGATCAGCTTGTCGATAAGGGCTTCTTCCAGCCGTTCACGGGCCTTCATCTTCTCCTCGGCGTCGAAGCGGAGGCGAACCTTCGCGCGGAGCGCGTCCAGATCATCGGAGCCGTCGGCCGCCTTGGCGAAGTCGTCATTGAGCTCGGGCACGTGGCGCTCGATCACCTGCAGGAACTTGAGGCGATAGTGACGCTCCTGCCCCGCGAGATTGGGATCGCTCAAGCCTTCGGGATAGGTGACGTGGATGATCTTCTGCTCGCCGTTCGACACCCCTTCGATCGCCTCGCGGAATTCCGGCAGGAGATTCGTCCCGCCGACCTCCATCCGGATGTCCTCGCGCTTCATCTTGGGGAGGCGGTTGCCGTTCTTGTCGACCGGCTGGACCGCCACGTCGACCAGGTCGCCGGCGGTGGAGGGACGGAGCACCGGGTGCCCGGTCGCCATGCGCTGCCTGAGGTTCTCCAGGAATTCGGCGATGAGCGCGTCGTCGACCTCGGTCTCTTCCACCTCGAGCTCGAGTCCCTTGTAGCCGTCGGGCTCGACGGTGGGAAAGAGGTCGAGCACCGCGACGAAGCGAAGCGGCTCGCCCGGACGAAAGGTCAGGTCCGAGATGGTGGGCGGCGCCGCGAGCCTCAAGTCGTGATCCTCGATCACCTGGTCGAGCGCTTCCGGCAGGACCTCGTTGATCAACTCCCGCTCGATGTTGCTCGAGTAGGTCGAGCGGACCAGCTCGGCCGGGACCTTGCCCTTGCGGAAGCCCGGGATCGCGGCCTGCGCTCGATAGCGCGCCACGACCTGGTCCATGCGCTTGCTTACATCTTCCGCCGGCAGCGTGACCTCAACCGACTTCTGCCAGGGACCCTTCTCTTCCAGCGTCGCCTTCACTCGTTCCTCCGTATTCCATCCCTCGCGCCGGGGCTCGATCCCTTGGCCACCTTGCGCAAACCTAGTGTTGGACCCTGCCTCGGGTCCTGCCGTCTTCACGCGCCATGCGGGTTCCCGGCACCCGGCGCACGCGCGCGGATGGTGCGAGAGGGGGGACTTGAACCCCCACGAGTTTCCTCACTGGAACCTAAATCCAGCGCGTCTGCCAGTTCCGCCACTCTCGCCCAGGGCGCCGAGGCGCCCCTTCCTTCAGCTGGGGCGGCTCGCCACGGGAAGGCGCATTATAGGAGGGCGGCGACCCGATGGGCGATGATCTTTCCCATCGCCTCGGTCGAGAGGCCGTTGCCGGCCGCCGCCGAAGGAATCTCCCCTTCGACCAACGCGCGCTCGACCGCGGTCTCGACCGCTCGCGCCGCGATCGGTTGCCCCAGGTAGTCGAGCATCATCTGCACGGAGAGAATCGCGGCAAGCGGGCAGGCGAGCCCCTTCCCGGCGATATCGGGCGCCGACCCGTGGATCGGCTCGAAGAGCGAGACCTGCCCTGGATGCAGATTGCCGGAGGCCGCGACCCCCATGCCCCCCGCGATCATCGCGCCCAGGTCGGTCAGGATGTCGCCGAAGACATTCGAGGTGACGACCACGTCGTAGCCCTCGGGCTCGCGCACCAGCTTCATGCAGGCGGCGTCGATGTACTCGCAGCTCGTGGTGACGTCGGGATACTCGCTCCCGATCTCGGCGAAAGCGCGCCGCCAAAGATCGAAGGCCCGGACCGCGTTCGCCTTGTCGACCAGGGTGAGCTTCTTTCGCCGGCTCCGCGCGAGCTTGAAGGCGTAGTGAAAGAGCCGATCGGCGCCCTTTCGCGTCAGGATCATCTCGGCAATCGCGACCTCATCGGGCGTGCCCCGTTTGAAGTGTCCGCCCATCCCGGTGTAGAGGTCCTCGGTGTTCTCGCGGACGCAGATCAGATCGATGTCGGCCGGGGTCTTGCCTTTCAACGGGCAGAGGCGCTCGTCGTAGAGCTTGACCGGCCTGAGGTTGATGTAGAGATCGAGCCCGAAGCGGAGCCCGGCGATGATGGACCGCTCGAGCAGTCCGGTTTCGATGCGCGGGTCGCCGATCGCGCCCAAGAGCACCGCGTCGAGCGAACGGATCTCCTCGAGCGCCTCTGACGGAAAGGTCTCCTGCGTCTTGAGGTAGTGCTCGGAGCCGTAGGGATAGTGGACGAGATCGAAGCGAAGCTCGGTCTTGCTCGAGACGACGTCGAGCACGCGTAGCGCCTCGGCCATCACCTCGGGACCGACGCCGTCACCGGCAAGGACGGCGAGCTTGAACTCGGTTCGCGCGGTTGCCTCCGCCACTAGACAGCCTCGATCAACATCGCGATGCCTTGTCCGCCGCCGATGCAGGCGCTGGCGATGCCGAGCCGGCCGCCGCTTCGCTTGAGCTCGCGCGCGAGGGTGAGCACGAGACGCGCGCCGGTCGCACCCAGCGGATGTCCGAGCGCGATGGCGCCGCCGTTCACGTTCACCTTCGCTCGATCGAGGCCGAGATCGCGCTCGACCGCGATGTACTGCGCGGCGAAGGCCTCGTTGATCTCGAAGCGATCGATCTGGTCGAGCTTCATGCCCGCTTCGGCGAGGAGGGCCTTGATCGCGGGCGCGGGACCGATGCCCATCTCCGAGGGCTCGACGCCGACCACCGACCAACCGAGGATGCGCGCGATCGGCGCACGCGAGGCCGCGCCTTCTCGCGCGAGCACCAGCGCGGCCGCTCCATCGACGATGCCCGAAGCATTGCCCGCGGTGACGAAGCCGTCCTTCGAGAAGACCGCCGGCAACGCGGAGAGCCCCTCGATCGTGCTGTCGGCCTTCAGGTGGTCGTCGGTCGCGACCTCGATCGTCTTCTTGCCCATCGTCACGCTCAGCGGCGCGATCTCATCCAGGAAGAAGCCCGCGCTTTGGGCCGCGCCCGCGCGCTTCTGGGAGAGGAGCGCGAACCCGTCCTGCTCCGCGCGCGAGATCTCGAAGCGACGCGCGAGCTTCTCCGCCGTCTGCGCCATCAGGAGCCCGCAGGTGGTGTCGAGGAGCGAGACCATGAGCGTGTCCTCGAGCGGCGCGTTCCCCATCTTGAGGCCGCCGCGAAGTCCGCGGATGACATGCGGCGCTTGGCTCAAGTTTTCCATCCCGCCCGCGATCGCGAGCTTCGCCTCGCCCAGGAGGATCATCTGCGAAGCGGAAACGAGGGCCTGGATGCCGGAGCCGCAGATGCGGTTCACGGTCAGTGCCGGCACCCTGACGTCGAGGCCGGCGCGGAGCGCGACGTGCCGCGCGCCGTAGAGCGCGTCGCCGCTCGTCTGGAGCGCGTTTCCCATCACGACGTGCTCGATGGTGCTCGGGTCGGTGTCGGTCTTGGCGAGCGCCGCCTTCGTCGCGTGGGCCGCGAGATCGATGGCGGAGACGCCGGCAAAGAGCCCGCCCATCTGACCATCGCCGCGACGTCCCGTTTGCCACTCGGCCATCGCCGTGCGCGCGCCGCCCAAGATCGCGATCTTCTCCTTCAGGATCATCGGGTCCTCCTCTTCGGCGGCTACCTGCCGATGAAGGCCGGCTTCCTCTTCTCGAGGAAGGCGTGCGTGCCTTCGTGCCAGTCGTGGGTGTCGGCCAAGCGGCCGAAGTGATCGGCCTCGAGCGCGAGCGCTTCACGCATCGAGAGGTCGCGGCCGCGTACGACCGCCGCCAAGGCATCGGCCACCGCACGCGGACCGCGAAGATTGATCCTCGCCGCGATCGCGTGGCAGGCGCCAAGCAGCTCCGCCGGCTCGGCCAATCGATTCGCGAGGCCGACGCGGAACGCCTCCTCGGCTGTGATCGGGTCGCCGGTCATGATCAGCTCGAGGGCGCGACCGAGGCCGACGATTCGCGCGAGTCGCTGCGTGCCGCCATATCCCGGGATCACGCCGAGGCCTACCTCGGGAAGTCCGATCTTCGCCGTCTTCGACATCACGCGAAGGTGACAGGCGAGGGCGAGCTCGCATCCTCCCCCGAGCGCGAAGCCGTTCACCGCCGCGATCACCGGCTTGTCCAAGCTCTCGATCGCGTTCATCAGCGCTTGCCCGCGGCGCGCGTACTGCGTCGCCTGCTCGACGTTGAGGTCGGCCAGCTCCTTGATGTCGGCTCCGGCCACGAAGGCCTTCTCGCCCGCGCCGGTCAGGATGAGGCCCCGGAGCTCGCTCGCGGATCTCGCCGCCGCCACCACCTCCTCGAGATCTTCCAGCACCTCATGATTGAGCGCGTTGAGCGCTTCGGGCCGTGTGACGGCGCATTCCCACCAGTGGTCTCGCTCCTCGATCACGATATGGTTGAGCTTCATACCTCGACATCTCCCTCCTCGCGCTCGAAGAGAAGCGCGAGCCCCATTCCACCCGACACACAGAGCGTCGCGAGTCCCAGGCGGGCGCGACGGCGGGCCATTTCGTGCAGCAGTGTAACCGCGATGCGCGCCCCGCTCGCGCCGATGGGGTGGCCGAGCGCGATCGCTCCTCCGTTCACGTTCATGCGCGCGCGATCGAAGCGAAGCTCGCGGTCGACCGCCAAGACTTGCGCGGCAAAGGCCTCGTTCAGCTCGATGAGGTCGATCGAGTCGAGCGACAGAGACTCGCGGCCGAGAAGCTCGCGCAGGGCGGGCACCGGCCCGATGCCCATGATCCTTGGGTCGACGCCGGCGCTCGCCCATCCTCGAACCCTGGCCAAGATCGGCGCGCCGAGCCGACGCGCGGTGCCGCGCGACATGAGCACCAGCGCGGCGGCGCCGTCGGTGATTCCCGATGCGTTCCCCGCGGTCACCGTTCCCTCCGGTGAGAAGACCGGCGGCAGCTTCGCCAAGCTCGCGAGGGTCGTGTCGCCTCGCACGTGCTCGTCGGTGTCGATCACCGCTGCCGACTTTCCGGCCGCAGGCACCGACACGATCTCCGACTTGAAGCGCCCCTCGCCCTGCGCGCGCGATGCTCGGAGCTGGCTCTCGAGCGCATAGGCATCCTGCTCCTCGCGCGAGATCTCGTAGCGCGTGGCGAGCGTCTCCGCGGTCTCACCCATCAGCTGCTCAGCCAGAGGACAGGCGAAGCCATCGCGGTACATCGCGTCCTCGACCTTCGCGTGACCGAGGCGATACCCGGTGCGCATGCGATCGAGCAGGAAGGGGACGCGGCTCATCGATTCCATGCCGCCGGCCAGGACACTCTCGGCCTCGCCTGCGCGCAGAAGCCGCGCGCCTTGGGCGATCGCCTCGAGGCCGGAGGCGCAGGCCATGTTGATGGTCGAAGCAACCGTCGTGTCGCCCAGCCCGGCGCGAACCGCAACCTGTCGCGCGGGATTGGGACCGGCGCCCGCCTGCCGAGCCGAGCCGAGGACCACGCGCGGGAAAGGAAGCGCCGCCACGCCACTTGCCTTGAGGTCGTCGAGCACCGCACGTGCCGCGTGCGTTCCGAGCTCAGGACCGGTGAGATGCGCGAGCCCGCCGAGAAAGCGACCGATCGGCGTGCGGCGCGCCGCGGTCACCACGATCTGGTCATTCGCACTCATCGGACCCCGGCCGGCTTCGGATCTTCCGTCACCAAGCCGACGTTGATCAGCCCCGACTCCTTCACCGTCGAGAGAAGCTGCGCGACGACGCCGTAGGGGACTTCCTTGTCCGCTTGCACGAAGACCGGCGGCTTTCGGGTCGCGGCGGCGGCGGTCCCGAGGCGCTTGATCAGCTCATCCGGCGTGACCACGGCGTTGTTCCACCGACACTCGCCGCTCTTGGTCACGACGAGGACGATCTGATCCTGCTCGACGTCGAGGCCGGTCCCCTTCGCCTCGGGCAAGTCGACCTCGATTCCCTGCTGAAGCAGCGGAGCCGAGATCATGAAGACGATCAGCAGAACGAGCATGACGTCGACCAAGGGCGTGACGTTGATCTCGGCCAGGGTCGAAGGCAGGCCGTGCGAGTCGGAGGGGCCCTTCATCCTCGCTCCGCGCGGGCGAAGGTGGCGCTGATCGCTCCGCGCTCCGCGTGCAAAACCGGCTGCAGCAGGTTCAGCACCTCCTGCGAGAAGTTGTCGAGCTCGAGCGCGCGACGACGTACGCGGGTCGAGAAGTGGTTGTACGCAACGACTGCGGGGATCGCGGCCGCGAGACCGATCGCGGTCGTGATGAGCGCTTCGGAGATGCCGGGCGCGACCACCGCAAGGCTCGCCGAGCCACTCTTCGCGATGTTGCGGAAGGAGTTCATGATCCCCCACACCGTCCCGAAGAGGCCGACGAAGGGGGCCGCGCTCGCGGTGGTGGCAAGCCACGAAGCGTGCATCTCGATCACCGCGAGCTGCTCCGCGCGCGCCTTGACCAGCGCGCGCTCCATCGTGTCGATGCCGACACTCCGGTACGCCTCATCGGAGAGCGGAAGCTCGGAGAGCCTCCGCACCTCGTGGTACGCGGCCGCGAAGAGGATGGCCAGCTGGGACTGCGTGTGATGCGCGACGAGATCGAAGGCCTGCTCCACCCCGCGCACGCGACCGAAGGCAGCGAGGAAGGCGCGATCCGCGCGATCCGCGCGCCGCAGCTGATTGAACTTGTAGAAAATGACACCCCAGCTCATGACCGAAGCCAGGGCCAGGGCGCAAAGCACGAACCAAACAACCGGCCCCGAACGGAGCACAAGATCCAAGGTCATGACCTCCTTGTCTGGCTGGGATCGGAGGGCTTGGCGATGTGGGCTTCTGGCCCAGGCTTGGACTCGGGCTGGTCCTGAGCCCTCACGAACCGCTGACTCTAGGGAGCGACCGAATCCTAATCAAGTTGGGAAACGACGCCCACTCGATGACGGTCCGCATGGTCGCCGCCGACAGCACCGACACAAAGGGAAAGGAGATTGACCCGATCTGCGCGGAGGTCGAACATGCCCTGGTGCCTCTGGCCCCCGGCGATTGTGCCAGCAGGGACGTCGCATGGCGTCCCTGGTCTTTCAGGCCGATAGTTACACTGGCTCACGCCAGAGCGGTGGGAAGCAACTCGAACCACCGGTAGCTCGGGAGGCGGAATGCTGTTCTGGGACCGCACAGTCCATGGTTCGGAACGTAAGCGTACCTCCTTCCCCCCGCTTCAATCCCGCGCCCCGCGCCCGCCGAGGCCGCGACCGAAAGGACACCTCCATGAAGGAACCAAGCCTGCCCTCGAAGGAAGAGACGATGGCGGCGGGTGAGGGAGCCTCCGTACTCCACACGCACCGCACGAATCCGACCAAGGAGTTGATCGAGAACCTGAGGCAGCGACGCCTTGAAGTGGAGGCGGGCGGCGGGCTCGACAAGCAGGAGAAGATCCGCTCGCAGGGACGCCTCACCGCGCGCGAGCGCGTGATGGCCTTGGTCGATCCAGGTTCCTTCCAAGAACGCGGCGTCTTCGTCACCCATCGCTGCATCGACTTCGGCATGGAGAAGAAGAAGACGGCGGGCGATGGGCTGATCGCGGGCTACGGCACGGTGAACGGCCGACCGATCTACGTCTTCGCGCAGGACTTCACCGTCTTCGGAGGGACGCTCTCCGAATCGAACGCGAGGAAGATCTGCGACATCATGGACCTCGCGATGCAGACCGGCGCGCCGGTCGTGGGCTTGAATGACTCCGGCGGCGCGCGGATCCAAGAAGGTGTGCTCTCGCTCGCGGGCTACGCCGAGGTCTTCCTTCGGAACACGCTCGCCTCAGGTGTCATCCCGCAAATCTCGGCCGTGCTCGGCCCCTGCGCGGGCGGCGCGGTCTACTCCCCCGCCATCACCGACTTCACCTTGATGGTCGAAGGCACGAGCCACATGTTCGTCACCGGCCCCGACGTGATCAAGGCGGTCACGAACGAAGAGGTCTCGATGGAGGACCTAGGCGGCGCGATGTCGCACAACTCGCGCTCCGGCGTCGCCCACTTCGCCACGCGCGACGATGTCGACTGCATCGAAACGACCAAGCGACTCCTCTCCTATCTTCCGCAGAACAACCTCGAGGATCCTCCCTATCGCGCGACCGACGATCCGGTCGACCGGATGGACGAAGACCTCGACACGCTGGTGCCGGCCGAGCCGAACAAGCCGTACGACATCAAGGATGTGATCACTCGCGTGGTCGACCGCGATTCCTTCTTCGAGGTGCAGGAGCACTACGCCCAGAACGTGGTCATCGCCTTTGCGCGCTTGGGCGGACGGGTGGTCGGCATCGTCGCCAATCAGCCGAAGGTGCTGGCCGGCGTGCTCGACATCGATTCGTCGATCAAGGCGGCGCGCTTCGTCCGCTTCTGCGATGCCTTCAACATCGCCCTCGTCACCTTCGAGGATGTGCCGGGCTTCCTGCCGGGCACGGCGCAGGAGTGGGGCGGCGTGATCAAGCACGGCGCAAAGCTCCTCTATGCCTACTGCGAGGCGACGGTGCCGAAGCTGACCGTGATCACGCGCAAGGCCTACGGCGGCGCTTACGACGTCATGTCGTCGAAGCACATTCGCGGCGACTACAACGTCGCGTGGCCCGGAGCGGAGATCGCGGTCATGGGCGCCGACGGCGCGGTCCGCATCATCTTCCGCCGCGAGATCGACGCCGAAGCGGCCGCGGCCAGGAACGGCGGCGGCGGTAGCGAACAGGAAGTGCTCGCCCGCGTGGCCGCCGCGCGGAAGGCGAAGGAACAGGAGCTGGTGAAGGAGTACAACGGCACCTTCGCCAATCCATACGTCGCCGCCTCGCTCGGCTATCTCGACGACGTGATCGTGCCCCGCGAGACGCGGCCGCGACTGATCGCCGCCCTCGCCATGCTCGAGAACAAGCGCGTCGAGAACCCGAAGAAGAAGCACGGCAACATTCCTCTTTGATCGAGGTCGCGCGAGGGCGTCTCGAGCTCTCGCGCCCGTGGCCGGCCGGGGCCGGCAACCGAGGTTTTTCATGTCACGAGGTTTCGATCCCGAAAATCCTCCTCGCCTCCTGATCGCCAATCGCGGCGAAATCGCGCTTCGGATCATCCGCGGCGCGCGGGACGAAGGATGGAAGACGATCGCGGTCTACTCCGAAGCCGATCGACTGGCGCCCCACGTCGCCATGGCCGACGAGGCCTACTGCATCGGCGCACCACCGTCGTCGGAGAGCTATCTCCGCATTCCGAATCTGATGGAGGCCGCCCGGAAGGGCCGCGCCACGCACCTGCACCCGGGCTATGGATTCCTGAGCGAGAACGAGGCACTCCCCTCCGCTTGCGTCGACAACGGCCTCGGCTTTGTCGGTCCTTCGGCCGCGGCCATGCGCTCGATGGGCTCGAAGACCGCCGCGCGCGAGGCGGCGCAGAAGGCAAAGGTGCCGGTCGTGCCCGGCTCGCCTCCTCTGCCCGCGGATCCCAACGTCGCGGTCGAGTGGGCCGAGAAGGTCGGCTATCCGGTGCTGTTGAAGGCAGCCTTCGGCGGCGGCGGCAAGGGCATGCGTCTGTGCAAGAACGCCGATGAGGTCAAGACCAACGTGGTCCTCGCGCGCGGCGAGGCCGGGCGCTCCTTCGGCAACGACACGATCTTCCTCGAGCGCGCGGTGATCAAGCCGCGGCACGTGGAGATCCAGCTCATGTGCGATCGCCACGGCAACGGCGTCTATTTGGGCGAGCGCGAGTGCTCGATCCAGCGCCGTCACCAGAAGCTGATCGAGGAGACCCCTTCGGTCGTGGTCGATCCCGCGACGCGAAAGAAGATGGGCGAGGCCGCGGTTCGCTTGGCCCTCGCGATCGGCTACGAGAACGCCGGCACCTGCGAGTTCCTCTTCGATCAGGACGGCAACTTCTACTTCCTCGAGATGAACACGCGGCTTCAGGTCGAGCACCCGGTGACCGAGCTCTGCACCGGCATCGACTTGGTGCGTGCGCAGCTTCGTGTCGCGCTCGGGCAGAAGCTCCCGTGGGCGCAGGAGCAGATCGAGCCCAAGGGCGCGGCGCTCGAGTGCCGCATCTGCGCGGAGGATCCGTTCCACAACTTCGTCCCGGTCTCGGGGCGCATCTTCTACACGCGCTTTCCGCAGGGCCCGGGCGTGCGCCTCGACATGGCGTTCGAGTCGGGCACCGACGTGTCGGTCTACTACGACTCGATGCTCGGGAAGCTCATCACCTGGGGCGCGGATCGCGAAGAAGCGCGCGAACGGATGCTGCGCGCGCTTTCCGAGTTCGAGCTCGAAGGCATTCCGACCAACATCCCCTTCCACCGATGGGCGCTCGCTCATCCTGAGTACATCGCGGGACACATCCACACCGGATTCATCGACGACTACTGGAAGGCGGCCGAGGTCGGCACGCCGAGCACGGACGACACCGAGCTCCTCGCTATCCTCGGTGCGGTCGGAGCGGTGCGCGAGCGCGAGCAGCCGGGGATGAGCACCATGGCGGATTTCGCCCCCGGGGCGAGCGTCACGGTCGATCCGATGGCGCCCAAGATCGGACCTTGGAAACGCGCGACGACCTGGCGGCGATAGGGGTGGTGGGGCGGGCGCGGCACCCCGTGCCCGAGCGGTAGAAGGAGAAGGCAATGTGCGCAGTTCAGAACAATGGCGACCCGCGATTCCAGAAGTTCACGACCAAGGTCGACTCGACCGCCGTCGTGGTCGAGATCGCTCGCGAGGAATCATGCTTCCGCGCCAAGGTCAACGGCCGGGAGCGCGAGGTCGTCTGGCAAACGCTGGGCGGCGAACGCGTGCTGCTCACGATCGACGGCGTGGCTAACGCGGTCAGGCTCCAGCGGACCGGCCTCGGCAAGTACCTCGTCGATTGGAAGGGTCGCCAGTTCACGCTCGAGGTCGAGGACGAGCTGGCCGCGCGCGCTTCGAAGGCTCACGCCGCGACGCGAGGCGCGGGCGGACCGGTCAAGGTCAACGCCCCGATGCCGGGCACCATCGTGCACGTGCTGGTGCGCGAAGATGACGAGGTCGCTCTCGGGCAGGCGCTCCTCATCGTCGAGGCGATGAAGATGCAGAACGAGATCGCCTCGCCGATCGCGGGGAAGGTGAAGAAGGTCTTCGCGCAGCCAGGTGCGGCGGTCGAGGCGAAGCAGCCCCTCTGCGTGATCGTGCCGGAGGCATCATGAGCGACGATCATCGCCGGCACTGGGAGGAAGCGTACGCGGGGCAGCGAACGCGCCAGCCTAAGTTCCCCACCTCGAGCTTCGAGCCCAAAGCGCTCTACACCAGCGCGGACCTAACCGGGTGGAACGAGGAGCAGTCCCTCGGCTATCCGGGCGAGTTTCCCTTCGTCCGCGGCATCCAGCCGAGTCAGTATCGCGGCCGCCTCTGGACCATGCGGCAGTACGCCGGCTTCGGCTCCGCGGAGGAAACGAACGCGCGCTTCCGGTTTCTACTCGAGCAAGGGCAGACCGGGCTCTCGACCGCGTTCGATTTGCCGACTCAGATGGGCTATGACTCGACCGACGCCATGGCGTTGGGAGAGGTCGGCAAGGTGGGCGTGGCGATCGACACGCTGGCCGACATGGAAATCCTGTTGAAGGACCTGCCGCTCGGCAAGGTCTCGACCTCGATGACGATCAACGCCACCGCGGCCATCCTGCTTTTGATGTACCAGATCGTGGCCGAGCGACAGGGGGTGGCCAAGGAGCAGATCGCGGGCACCATTCAGAACGACGTGCTGAAGGAGTATGAAGCGCGAGGCACCTTCATCTTCCCGCCCGGTCCGTCGCTTCGGCTCACCGCCGACATCATCACCTACTGCGCGGACGCGCTCCCGTCGTGGAACACGATCTCGATCAGCGGCTATCACATCCGTGAGGCGGGCTCGACCGCCGTACAGGAGCTGGCCTTCACCTTCTCGAACGCATTGGCCTATGTGCAGGCGGTGCTGGCGCGAGGCGTTTCGATCGACAGCTTTGCTCCCCGGCTCTCCTTCTTTTTCAACGCGCATAACCACTTCTTCGAGGAGGTGGCGAAGTATCGCGCCGCTCGGCGCATCTGGGCCCATTTGATGCGCGATCGGTTCGAGGCGAAGGATCCCAAGAGCTGGATGCTACGCTTTCACACGCAGACCGCGGGATCGACCCTCCAAGCGCAACAGATCGACGTCAATGTGGTGAGGATTGCCTACCAGGCGATGGCGGCGGTCTTGGGCGGCACGCAGTCGCTGCACACCAACAGCCGGGACGAGGCACTTTCACTTCCCAGCGATGCCTCGGCGCTTCTCGCGCTCCGCACCCAGCAGGTCTTGGCCGAGGAGACAGGCGCGGCCGATGTGATCGACCCGTTGGGCGGATCGTTTTACATCGAGGCGATGACCGATCGCCTCGAAGCCGACACCCTCGCCCTTATGAAGCGCGTCGAGGATGCGGGCGGCGTCCTTCGCGCGATCGAGACCGGGTTCATCCAGCGAGAGATCCACCATGCCGCCTACGCCGCGCAGCAGATGATCGAGCGTGGAGAGCAAAAGCTGGTCGGCGTGAACTGTTACAAGATCGAGGAAAAGACTCGACCCGCCATCTTCCACGTCAACGAGGCGGTGGCGCGCGAGCAGGCGGAACGAATCACGCGGATCAGGTCGGAGCGTGATAGCGGCGCGGTCCTGCGGGACCTCGATGCGCTCGAAGCCGCGGCGCGCGGCTCCGAGAATCTGATGCCGTTTATCAAACGAGCGATCGAGCGATACGCGTCGATCGGCGAAATCTGTGGTCGCCTGCGGAATGTGTTCGGAGCCTATCGCGATCCAGGTTTCCTTTAGACTAGGCGGTGCTTCGCCACTCCGCGAAGCACTCGCCTCCTCCGTCCGCTGACGCGATCTCGTTTTTACATTTCTAACGATTGTCATCCTCAGCGCAAGCAGACCTTGCTCCCGATAACTAAGGGAGTAGGTTCTGTCCGAGTGCCCGCTCGGGCGCACTCGAAGGGAGAGACCTCATGAATGCAGATTCGAGAGCCGGGCGGGGCGCCGCCTTGGAGCAAAAGCGTGAGGAACTGCTGCGGGGCGGTGGAGAAGAGAAAATCCGCCGGCAACACGAGCGCGGAAAACTCACGGCGCGGGAGCGCCTCGACCTTCTCTTTGATCCAGACACCTTCGTCGAGTTCGGACTCTGGGTGAAGCCGCGAACCGCCCTCCGCGATGGTGATCTCCCCGCCGACGGCATCGTGACCGGAAAGGGCGAGGTCAACGGCCGGCCGGTGTTCGCCTTTTCACAGGACTTCACGGTCGGGGGCGGCGCGGTCGGCGAGCGCGGCGCGGCCAAGATGGTCGAGATGATGCAAACCGCGCTCAAGTGCGGCGTCCCGGTGATCGGCTTTAACGACGGCGGGGGCGCGAGGATTCAGGAGGGGGTCGAGGCGCTCTCCGCCTACGGGCGCATCTTTTATCACAACACGCTGCTCTCCGGCGTGGTGCCGCAGATCAGCGTGATCGCCGGACCTTGCGCCGGTGGCGCGGCCTACTCGCCCGCCCTGACCGATTTCATCCTGATGGTCGAGGGCACCTCGCACATGTTCATCGCCGGGCCCGAGGTGATTCGCGCCGCGACCGGAGAGGTGATCGACGAGGAAGCGCTGGGCGGTGCTCGCGCTCATCTCGAGCTCGCCGGCAACGCGCACCTGACCGCGCCGAGCGAGGTGACGGCAATCGCGCAAGCGAAGCGACTGCTCTCGTTCCTTCCGCAGAACAACCTGGAGTCGGCGCCCGACGGTCCGTTCGACGGGTTTATTCAGGACGATCCCGCGATGGACGAGATCATCCCGGAGGACCCGCGGCAGGCATACGACGTTCGCACCATCATCGGCCGGTTGGTCGACGGCGGCGACTGGTTGGAGCTTCAGCCGGGTTTCGCGCCGAACCTGCTGACCGGTCTCGCTCGCCTCGGCGGGATGGTCGTGGGCCTCGTCGCCAATCAACCGATGGTGTTGGCCGGCTCGATCGACATCAACGCATCGGACAAGGCGGCTCGTTTCGTGCGGACCTGCAACGTGTACAACATTCCGCTGGTGACGCTGGTGGACGTTCCCGGGTTTCTCCCAGGCGTGGCGCAGGAGCACGGCGGAATCATCCGGCATGGCGCGAAGATGCTCTTCGGCTACTCCGCCGCCACCGTGCCCAAGCTGACGGTGATTCTGCGGAAGGCCTACGGCGGCGCCTATCTCGCGATGTGCTCCAAGGATCTCGGCGCCGAATCGGTCCTGGCCTGGCCGACGGCCGAGATCGCCGTGATGGGTCCCGAGGGGGCGGCCCGCATCCTTCATCGACGGGAGATCGAGGCGTCGTCCGATCCGGCCGCGTTCCTGGCGGAAAAGGCGCGTGAGTATCGAGCCGTGCACGCCAATCCCTATCGCGCGGCGGAAGGCTTACACATCGACGACATCATCCGGCCGAGTTGGACTCGCCGGCTCCTGATCGAACGTCTCGGGATCCTGCGCTCCAAGCGCGATCTCAGACCGCAGAAGAAACACGGCAACATCCCGCTCTAAGGAGGCCGCATGTTCGGAACTCTCGCGGTCGGCGTCGTTGCGTTCGCGATGGTCTTCCTCGCGCTCGGAATTCTGGCCGCCGTCATGTATCTGCTTCGCGCGATCGCGCACCGGAGCGCGGAGAAGCCCGCGCCGGTCGCGACCGAGGATTCGCCGGAGTTGCTGGCGATCCTGACCGCGGCGGCTCGATCCGCGTTGGGTCGTCCGATCCGCATCCATCACGTGCACATCCACCAAGAGGCGAAGGGGGAAGTCTGGACTCGCGCCGGACGCCTCGACGTCATGTTTTCCCACCGTCTCGGGAGGAGGCCATGAAAAAGCTTCGAATCACGGTCAACGGCAAGGCATACGACGTCACGGTCGAGGTGCTCGAAGACGACGAGAAGGCCTACCCTGGGGCGCTTCCTCTGGGTCAAGACCTCCTGGCCGCGTCCCGCGCGCCGATCGCGCCCGCGCGTCCACCGGTCCCGCACGACGCGGCGCCGGCTGCCTCCGGACCGCTTGTCCATGACCCCGACGCCATCGCCGCGCCGCTCGCCGGCACCGTGCGAAAGATCTTCGTTCAGCAAGGCCAGCCGGTCGAAGAGAAGACGCCGGTCGTGATGCTCGACGCGATGAAGATGGACACCTACATCTACGCGCCGAAGAGCGGACATGTGGCCGAGGTGAGTGTGGCGGTGGGCGCGGCAGTGCAGGTAGGCGACATCCTCATGCGCTACACGCCGGGGTCATGACGCGACGCGGACGCGAGGCCAAAGGCCCGCGCCGCCTCGCCGGGAGAATGTAATGGACGTCCTCTGGACCTCGACCGGACTGGCCCACATCACCCTGCGCGAGCTCGCCATGCTCGCGATTTCGGGACTCTTGCTCTGGCTCGCGATCGTCAAGAAGTTCGAACCCTTGCTACTGGTGCCGATCGGATTCGGTGCATTGATGGCGAATCTGCCGCTGAACGGTCTGATGACTCCTCCCACCAACAGCAGCGAAGTCGGTGGACTATTCCACTACCTCTTCGCCGGAGTGCGCCTCGAGATCTTCCCGCCGTTGATCTTCCTGGGCCTCGGCGCGTTGACCGACTTCGGACCGCTCCTCTCGAACCCCAAGACGATTTTCCTCGGGGCGGCCGCGCAATTCGGGGTCTTCGGAACGTTCATGGTGGCGAACTGGCTCGGCTTCACACCGAAGGAAGCCGCGTCGATCGGCATCATCGGCGGCGCCGACGGGCCTACCTCGATCTATCTGACGATGAAGCTGGCGCCGCATCTTCTGGGCGCGATCGCGGTGTCGGCGTATTCGTACATGGCGCTCGTGCCGCTCATCCAGCCGCCGATCATGAAGCTCCTCACCACCAAGGCGGAGCGGCGGATTCGGATGGAAGCGAACTTCGACGTGCCGCGCTGGCTGCGGATCCTCTTCCCGATCGTGGTGACGGTGGTCGCGTCGCTGTTGGTGCCGGCCGCCACGTCCCTGATTGGACTGCTCATGTTCGGAAATCTTCTACGGGAATGCGGTGTGACCGAACGCCTGACCTACTCCGCGCAGAATGAGCTGATCAACCTGATCACGATCGTGCTCGGGCTCTGCGTCGGCATCAGCATGGCCGGCGAGACTTTCCTTCGAGCGGAGACGATCAAGATCCTGGTCCTGGGCTGCGTGGCTTTCGCGATTTCGACCGCGGGCGGCGTTCTGCTCGGGAAGGTGATGGCGCGGATGCCGGGCAGTCCGGTCAATCCGCTGATCGGCGCGGCCGGCGTCTCCGCGGTGCCGATGGCGGCGCGCGTCGCGCACAACGTCGCGCAGGAAGAGGACCGCGACAACTACCTACTGATGCACGCCATGGGACCGAACGTGGCCGGCGTGATCGGGACCGCGGTGGCGGCCGGCGCGCTCCT
>CAZZAH010000024.1:0-578 GCA_964652115.1 uncultured bacterium
GTGGTGAAGAAGGGGGACACGGTCACGTCGGAGACGGTGGTGGCGCGCACCGAGCTTCCCGGCAACGTGCAGCCGGTGAAGGCGGCGAGCATGCTCGGCGTGCATCAGCAGGACCTGCTCGAGTACATGCTGAAGAAGGAAGGCGATCCGGTTGAGAAGGATGAGGTGATCGCCGCGTCGAAGAGCTTCTTCGGCCTCTTCAAGTCGAACGTGAAATCCCCCTGCACCGGCAAGGTGGAGAGCATCTCGCCCGTGACCGGGCAAGTGATTCTCCGCGAACCTCCGATCCCGGTCGAGGTGCACGCCTACATCGACGGCGTCGTGACCGAGGTGATCGAAGGCGAAGGCGTGGTGGTCGAGGCGATGGGCGCCTTCATTCAAGGCATCTTCGGCATCGGCGGCGAGACGACCGGCATCCTCGAGATCGTGGTCGACGACCCGAGCCGCGAGCTCACCATCGATCTGCTCAAGCCGGAGCACAAGGGCATGGTGCTGCCGGTGCCTCCCGTAGCTGTTGTGTACCACTTCAGGCTGGTGCCTGTGGCAGTAAGCGGCCCGGCCGTTTGATACTGGCAATA